>USBH01000085.1 GCA_900552925.1 uncultured Oscillospiraceae bacterium | reverse complement strand
TATGCGCTCTACGCAGTGCCGCTGCCGCTCATCCTGATGGCGCCGTTTTCGGCCGGCATGGCTTTCGTGACCCGGAATTTCGCGCGGGAAGAGCACGCGTTCGTCTGGTCCGATTTCTGGGAGGCGGTCGGCAAAAACTGGAAGCCATCGCTTTTGAACGGTGTGATCGTCTATGTGGCGTACGTTTTCCTCAGCTTCTCGATTTTCTTCTATTCAAACCAGATGAGTTCCAACTGGCTGTACATCATTCCGTTCGCCATCTGCGCGATCCTGCTGTTGCTGATGCTGTTTGCGCAGTATTATATCCCGCTGATGATCGTCACGATGGACCTGAAGCTGCGGCATATCTACAGAAATGCGTTTATCTTTGCAATTCTCGGTCTGCCGCGCAACATCCTGATCACGCTGATTCTTGTGGCGATGGTTGTCGGAACGCTGTACTGCCCCGGCGGCTTCCTCGCAATTCCGCTGATCCTGTTGATTCTCATCGTCTTCTCGTTTGTAAGCTATCTGTGCAGTTTTGCGGCATATCCGATGCTGGATAAGTACCTGATTCAGCCGTATTACAGAAAAGAGGCGGAGGCCGCGGAGAAAAAGACCGTGGCGGCGGAAGGGGAGATCTTCTCCTTTGAGGCTGATGAGCTGGACGACGAGGACGAGGATGCGCCGAAGTACGTATACGTCAACGGACGTCTGATCGAAAGAAGCGCTTTGAAACAAGAAGAGTCGATTTTTTCGGATGAGACCAAAGAGCATTTGAACTGATTGAAATAACCCAAAACACCTGATGCAAATTTTTCTTGCATCAGGCGTTTTTTGGTTTGTCTTATTCTCGTTTTCTTCTGGAGCCATTTGAATCTTCTTTGGACGGTCAAAGCACTTTCGAAACTTATTCCTGTCACTTATTCTGTCTTTTTCTGCCGCGCGCTGACATGGGAAAGTGGATTGGAATTTATGGCGTCTTCCATCTGTGTGCTGGACGTGTGGGTGTAGATTTCCGTCGTGCCGAGGTTCTCGTGCCCGAGAATGTCCTGCAGGACACGGATGTCGACATGACCGTGACGGTACATCAGCGTGGCGGCTGTGTGCCGCAGCTTGTGTACGGAATAGCCGGCGCCGCCGAGTCCGATTTTCGTCAGATACTTGTTGACCATGGCCTGCACGGTTTTCGGGCTGATCCGTGTGCCGCGGTTGCTCAGGAACAGTGCGTTCCGATCGACCACATCGTCTTTCGGTCGCACTTTGACATACGCGTCGATCGCCGACAGACAGGCGTCATTCAGATAGACCATGCGCTCCTTGTTGCCCTTGCCGACGATGCGCAGCGTATTGTTGTTGTGGATCACATCGCTCAGGTTAAGCGAAACCAGCTCGGAAAGGCGCATGCCGCAGTTTAAAAACAGCGTCAGAATGCAGTAATCCCGCGCCTTGTCCGGCCCTTCGACCGCATTCAAAAGTTCGATACTTTGTTCGAGTGTCAGAAAACGGGGGAGCTTCTTGGCTTTTTTGGGCGGCGTCAGGTTTTCGGTCGGGTTGGATTCGAGCAGGCCTTCATGGACCGACAGATAGCCGAAAAAGCTCTTCAGGCTGGAGGATTTGCGCTGCCGGGACGAGCTCATGTTGCTGCGCTCGTCCGCAACGAAATTCATGAATTCAAAGATGTCCATCGTAGAAATAGTCTTGATGAATGCGAGGTCGATATCCTGAACGGAGATTTCCTCGAGCGGCGTGTCGGCCGGAACCAGACCGCGGAAACGCTTCATAAAGCGGAAAAACGTGCGCAGATCCATGCAGTATTCGTCCACGGTTTTCTGCGCGCGGCCCTTGATGTTTCTGTAGTATAAGGCGTATTGCTTGACGATTTCGGGCATCTCATCCGATATGCTGAAAGCCATGATTCATCATCTCCAATGTATAGCGCTGTGTAAGGCATTTGACGGGCAGCGCGGGCGCGCGGAGCGCGCGCGTCCCCCAAATTATACAAAATAATCATTTTGTATAATTATATCCATTTTTCCCGGTCTTGTCAACCCTGCCCCGAAAATGCCCTGAAAAGCCATTTTGAGCGATTGCCGGATTCAAAAACCCCGGACAACCGCTCAAGTACAGCTATTTTTAAAGAAACACGCTAAGACGCGCGAAGTTTGGATTATACCAATCAAGCCGGATTTAGTGACACCTTCAGCGGCAGGATTCCGCCGATGTCGATCATGCGGTTCTGCGTAAGCTCCAGCACCTCAACACCGTGCTTTTTGAGAAATGCACGGATGGAATCCGCGCTGTGCAGCGAATCCAAAGCGCCGGTAAAAGCCAGCACATTGCGGTCAACCAAACCGCAGCATCCGCCGATGAATCCGTAGTCATAGCCGTCCAGAAGAATCTCGTGCTCGATGATGTGCAGTGCATCCAGCCCCATAAACTGTGCGGCGGCGTAAATGCCGTCGTCCATCGTGATGATCGCGTGATCGTTTACGACAGCCGTTGCGCAACGTGTATATCCCTGGTTGACGTGGATCGTCTGCAGGCCGAGCGTCTCGACAAAGCTGTAGATCAGCGGGTCCACTGAGCCGAGGTTGGCGAGCAGCTTGTTCCCGAGCAGCAACGCGTTGCAGAGCACATCCCCCGGATATTTTGCGGCCGGTTCCGCGGCCGTTTCCGCAACGGCAAAACCGGCGGCTTCCAGCCTTTTGCGGAGGGCCTGTTCCCCTTTGAGAACAAAAATTCGGTTTTGATCGAGGTGGAATATCTGCATGTCCGCATGGTGTGCGATCTGCGGCTGGAGCCGCGGATCCGCTTCCGTTCGGATACACGCGACGCCGTGGGCTTCAAGCGCATCCGGAATCTCCGGAAAAGCCCCGGAAACGGCGGCGAGCGTCACCCGGCCCGCCGGAAGGTTTGGCTGCTTTACAAAGGTTTCATTCATACACATGCTTCAAACGCCTCCCGAACATTGCGGACGCCGAGCAGTTCCATGCCCTCGAAGCGCTTCCGGTCCATGTTTTTGACGCTGTGGTACGGCAGAACGCAGCGCGTGAAGCCGAGCCGGAACGCCTCGGAAACGCGGGCTTCGATATGGCTGACGGAGCGTAGCTCGCCGGCCAGACCGATTTCTCCGAAAACCACGGTGTCGTCGCGGATCGGCATGTCCTTCAGGCTCGAAACAAGCGCCATCGCGACGGCGAGGTCCACCGCGGGCTCGTCGATGCGCAGGCCGCCGACGACGTTCAGATAGGCGTCGAGATTCGAAAAATAAAATCCGGCGCGCTTTTCCAGCACGGCGAGGATCAGGGCCATGCGCCCGTAGTCAAAACCGGTGGACATGCGCCGCGGCGTGCCGAACCCGGAAGTCGTGGCGAGGCCCTGTATTTCGGCGAGCAGCGGGCGCGTGCCTTCCATGACGGCGGTGACGCAGGTTCCGGACGCGTTTTTGGGCCGGCCGGAAAGCATGGCCTGCGAGGGGTTCTCGATCTGGCGCAGGCCCGCCTCCCCCATATCGAAAACGCCGATTTCGTTTGTGGAGCCGTATCGGTTTTTGACCGCGCGCAGAATCCGGTACGTCATCTGGCGGTCGCCCTCAAAGTACAGCACCGCGTCGACGATGTGCTCGAGCACCTTGGGGCCCGCGATGGCGCCGTCCTTGTTGACGTGGCCGACCAGAATGGCGGGGATATCGAGCGCTTTCGAGCAGCGCATGATCGCGTTGGTGCATTCGCGCACCTGCGTTACGCTGCCGGGCGAGGAATTGAGATCGGTGAAGTTCATGGTCTGGATCGAGTCGACCATCACAATATCGGGCTTTTCCGCGCGGATATGCTCGATGACGAGCTGGACGTCCGTTTCGGAAAGGATGCGCAGATTCGGGCTCGAGACGCCGAGCCGCGCGGCGCGCAGCTTGATCTGCCGGGCCGATTCCTCGCCCGAAACGTACAGGATCCGGTGATTCTGCCCGAGGTATTCGCAGATCTGCAGCAGGATCGTCGACTTGCCGATGCCCGGATCGCCGCTGATCAGGACCAGAGAGCCTTTGACCAGCCCGCCGCCGAGCACGCGGTCGAGCTCGGAAAGGCCCGTGTGGTACCGCTCCTCGTCGTCGGAATCGATCTCCTGGATCGTCAGCGGTCTGGTTAAAAGCGCGGAAGCCGGCCGCGCCGCAGCGGAAAACTTGGATGCGGCGGCCGGCGCCCGGACCGTTTCCTCCATTGTGTTCCACTCGCCGCAGTCGGGGCACTTTCCCGCCCATTTTGCCGTCTCATAGCCGCAGTTGGAACAGATATATACCGTCTTGCTTTTGGTTGCCATAAAAACATCCCTTTAAATTCTGCGGCCAAACGCTCCGCATAAAATTCTGTCGTTATTTTATCACGGAACGGATGTTTTGTAAAGGGCTATTCCGCAGCGCAGAAGGAAAGGACGCCGTCCGCAATCGCCGCGGCGAGCTTCTGCTGATAAGCGCTGTCGCAGAGCAGCTCCGATTCCTCCGGATTCGAGATAAACCCGCATTCGACGATAACGGCGGGAACATCGACGTGGTTCAGCAGGTAGATACCGCTTTCGGCCTGCTTGTTTTCCCGGGTGTTTTCCGGTTGGAGCTGCTCGACGACGGATCGGCGGATCGCTTCGGCAAGCGCCGCGCTCCGCGTGTTGTTCGGAGAATAAAACATCTGCGCCCCGCTGTACTGGCTCTGCTCGAAGAAATTCTGGTGGATGCTCACGAGGATGCAGTTTTCCGTTTCATTGACGAGCTGGGCGCGGTATTGAATATCCGACCGCTTGCGCTCTGCGATGGTGGCCAGCGTCGTGTCGCCTACGGCCGTGTCGGTGTCGCGGACCATCACGACCGGGTAGCCTGCGTGCTGCAGTTCCTCCTGAACATGCAGGGCGATTGCAAGATTGAGCGCTTTCTCTTCAACGCCGTTGACGCCGACAGCGCCGCCGTCCTCCCCGCCGTGGCCGGCGTCCAGCACGATCGTCGGACGCGTCTCCGCTTTGGCGGCCGCAGTCGAAACCGCATGCGCAGCGCCGAATATCGAGCAGAAGAACAGGACAAGCGCGCCGAAGAAAAAGGCGGTAAGCATATAGGAAATCTTGAGAGAAGCATACTTTTTCACACCGCATCACCCCAGCGCAGTATATGCGCCGGCACCCCGACATATGAAAAAGGCCACTGCATGTGCAGTGACCTTTGGAAAAATTTGTACTTTTATACCGCTTATTTGAAGAAGAGCGGAAGCGGCTCGAGATAGATGATGTCCGTGCGGTCCGCTGCGTCGCCTTCAGCCAGAACGCAGGCTTTGCCGACAACGTTGCCGCCGATTTCGTGGACCAGATCCTCGAGTGCGGAGAGGGATTCGCCGGTGCTGATCACGTCGTCCACAATCAGGATGCGCTTGTTCCGAAGGTTGTTGCAGTCTTCTTCGGAAAGATACAGCGTCTGCACGTGATCGGTCGTGATGGATTTGACCTCCACCTTGATCGGGTTGGTCATGTAGGCCTTGATGCCCTTACGTGCGACGACGTAGCGGCGGCATCCGCGGCGCGCCATCTCGTAGGCGAGCGGAATGCCCTTGGATTCTGCCGTGATGATGATGTCGTGCTCCGGGCACTTCTCCAGCAGCGCGGCGGCCGTCTTTTCGGTGATCTCAACATCGCCGAACATGACGAAACCGGCAATATCCAGCGTATCGCTGATCGGGCAGATCGGCAGTTCCCGCGCACAGCCGGCGATGCTCATTTTGTAAACCTTTCCCATGTAATTGTACCTCCCTTTACAGCGTGGAAATGTCTGTCAGCCCGGCGGCCAGGCCATGGAACGGCCGCCGAGGAGATGAAAGTGCAGGTGCTTTACAGTCTGGCCGCCATCCTCGCCGCAGTTGTTGACGATGCGGTAGCCGTTCGTGAGCCCTTCCTGCGCGGCAAGCTGCTTGGCAACGAGGAAAATGTGCGCGACGACCGGCGCGTTTTCCTCTGTCAGCGCATCGGCCGAAGCGATGTGCGCTTTCGGAATCAGCAGGATGTGCACAGGCGCCTGCGGGTCGAGATCCCGGAAAGCCAGAACGGTATCGTCCTCATACACCTTGGTGCTCGGAATTTCACCGTTTACGATCTTGCAAAAAACACAGTCCATATTTCTCACCATTCTGCGCAACTGGCGCTTTAGAAGCCGCAGTTTGCGCAGAACCGCCTCCTTTCCGTAAAAGTTTGTTTTCATGTATTAAATCTGTCCGTCGAGAATGTTTGCAACGGCTGCCAGCGCTTCGTCGATCTTGCTCTGGTCCTTGATGCCCGCCATGGCGAAGTCTGGCTTGCCGCCGCCGTTGCCGCCGGTGATCTGCGCAACAGCCTTGACCAGCACGCCGGCCTTGACGCCGCGCGCCTGCGCCTCTTTGTTGGCCGTTGCGGCGAGCGTCGCCTTGCCGTCGAGAATGCCGGCGATGACCGCGACGACCGGTCCGGTGCTGTTTGCACGGATCATGTCGCACATGGTGCGCAGCGTGTCGCTGCCGGTGCCGGAAAGCATTGCCGTGGCGATCTTGACGCCCTTGACCTCGACGGCCTTATCCAGAACCGTGTCGAGAACCGTTGTTGCAATCCGCGCGCGCAGGGAATCGATTTCCTTGTCCTTCTCCTTGATTTCCTGCACGAGCACGGCGGCGCGGACCGGCAGGTCGGCGGGGTTCGCGACCTTCATGGAAAGCGCGGTATCTTTCAGCAGATGGTTCGTCGAGTAGATTAGCGAGAGCAGGTTTGTGCCGGTAACGCCCTCGATACGGCGCACGCCGGCCGCCACGGAGGATTCGCTGACAATCTTGAAGAGACCGAGCTTTGCCGTGGCATCCATGTGCGTGCCGCCGCAGAATTCCTTCGAGAAGTCGCCGGCGGAAACGACGCGGACGACGTCCCCGTACTTTTCGCCGAACAGCGCCATTGCGCCCAGCTTCTTCGCTTCCTCGATCGGCATTTCGCGGCATTCGACCGGGATGTTTTCGAGGATCTTCTCGTTGACGAGCTTTTCAACGGCGAGCAGCTCGTCGTCGGTCAGCGCGGAGAAATGCGTGAAGTCGAAGCGCAGGCGACTGTCGGCAACGTAGCTGCCGGCCTGCTTCACGTGATCGCCCAGCACCTGGCGCAGCGCAGCCGCGTCCTTGCCCACCAAGGTCTGTCTCTTATACACATCTGACGCTGCCGACGAATTAGACGGTGTAGA
>USBH01000084.1 GCA_900552925.1 uncultured Oscillospiraceae bacterium | reverse complement strand
GTATAAGAGACAGACCTGGTGCTGGGGAAGGGCTCCAACCTGCTGGTGTCCGACAAGGGCATCCGGGGGGCGGTGCTGCTGCTTTCCGGCGAGTTTAAAGCCGTCACGCTGCTGGAGGACGGCCTGGTCCGGGCGGGCGCCGGGGCCTCGCTGGCCTCTGTGTGCCGCTTTGCCCAGGGGCACAGCCTCACCGGCCTGGAGTTTGCCTGGGGCATCCCCGGCTCGCTCGGCGGCGCGCTCTACATGAACGCGGGCGCTTACGGCGGCGAAATGAAGCAGGTCGTGTCGCGCGTCTGGTTCCTCGAGCCGGACGGCACCCCGGCCTCGCTTGCGGGCGAGGCGCTTTGCTTCGGGTACCGCACGAGCGCGTTTACGAACACGAAGCGCGTGATCACGAAGGCCGAGCTGCAGCTTGAAAGCGGCGCGGAAGCCGAGATCGCCGCGAAGATGGACGATCTCATGCAGCGCCGCAAGTCGAAGCAGCCCGTGGAGCTGCCGAGCGCCGGCAGCGTTTTCAAGCGCCCCGCGGGGCACTTTGCCGGCTCGCTGATCGAGAGCTGCGGCCTCAAGGGCTGCGCGGTCGGCGGCGCGTGCGTCAGCGAAAAGCATGCGGGCTTTATCGTGAACCGCGGCGGGGCGACCTGCGCGGACGTCGAAAAGCTGATCGAACACATTCAGGAAACGGTTCTGCGCGAGACCGGCGTGCAGCTCGAGCCGGAGATCCGGCGCGTGCGTTTGTAAGCCGCGGCGCACCAGGCTGCGGAAAGGAAAGGGAGCGGAAAATGGAATTTGTAATTGTGACGGGGCTTTCCGGCGCCGGCAAAACGCGCGCGATGCACGCGATGGAGGACATCGGCTTTTACTGCGTCGACAACCTGCCGCCGGCCCTGATCCCGGTTTTTTACGACCTCTGCGACAAGTCCGAGGGTATCCAGCGGCGCATCGCCGTTGTGACGGACACGCGCGGCGGAGAGCTGTTCAAGTCGTTTTTCAAGGCGCTCGAGACGCTGAAGGCGCAGAACAGGCCGTATAAGATCCTGTTCCTCGACGCTTCGGACGCGGTGCTCGTCAACCGCTTTCAGGAGACGCGCCGCAAGCATCCGCTGGCCGAGACGATGCAGGGCTCGCTCGAGCAGGCCGTGCGGCTGGAGCGCGACATGCTGCGCCCCGTGCGCGAGATCTCGGATTACGTGATCGACACGACGAACTACCCGGCGGCGCGTCTCAAGGCGCGCATTTCCAGCCTGTTCCTGAAGAACGACAGCGACGCCATCGCGGTGCACTGCGTCAGCTTCGGCTTTAAGTACGGCCTGCCGCTCGAGTCGGACCTCGTGTTCGACGTGCGGTGCCTGCCAAACCCGTTCTACATCGAGGAGCTGCGCCACCAGACCGGGCTGGACGCCCCGGTGCGCGACTACGTGATGCAGTCGAAGGAGACCGAGGGCTTCAAGAGCCGGTTCACCGACATGATCGACTACATGCTGCCGCTCTACATCCGCGAGGGCAAGAGCCAGCTCGTCATCTCGGTCGGCTGCACGGGCGGCCACCACCGCTCGGTGGCGCTGGCGCAGTATATGTACGACCACCTCGTCGAAAAGGGCATCCGCGCGAGCGTGACGCACCGCGACATCGCAAAGAGCTGAGCGCGTTTATACGTTTATAAAGTGTTGAAATAAAGTTTGGAAAAAGCGGAAGGGAAGGGGCGCCATGTCCTTTGCATCGGACTGCAAGGCGGAGCTTTGCAAAATAGAAAACAGGCGGTCATGCTGTCTGAAAGCAGAATGCTACGGCCTTCTGCTTTTTTCAAAGTGCTTTTCCCTGCGGGAAGCGCGCATGATCTGTGAAAACGCGGCCGTCGCGCACCGGCTTGCGGAGGCTGCGGCCGTTTCGGCGCACGTGTACGCGGAGGTGCGCACGCAGCAGCGCCGCCGCAGTGCGGGCGCGTTTTCGATTTCGATTCCCGACGCGGAGGCGCGCATGCGGATGATCGCCTCGTTCGGCCACACGGGCCGCGAGGTCAGCCTGCGCATCCGCGAGGAAAACTTCAAAAAGGACTGCTGCGTCGCGTCGTTTCTGCGCGGCGTGTTCCTCGTCTGCGGCACGGTGACCGACCCGCACAAGGAGTATCACCTGGAGTTTTCCACGCCGCACCTGCATCTCGCCGAGGACCTCGCGGCGCTTCTGCAGCGCGTGCCGGCGGCGCAGCTTGCGCCCGCGGTCACCCGGCGCAAAAACGGCTATATGGTCTACATCAAGGAGAGCAGTGCGATCGAGGATTTCCTCACGCTGATCGGCGCGGTCAATTCCGCGATGGAGCTGATGCAGATCAAAATGTACAAGGAAACGTACAACAATTTAAACCGCGTTTCAAACTGCGAGACAGCGAACCTCGACAAGACGTACTCCGCCGCCTCGCGGCAGATCGCGGCCATCGCGCTGATCAGCGACAAGGTCGGGCTGGACGCGCTGCCCGAGGACCTGCGCGAAGCGGCGCTGCTTCGGCTGCACAACCCGGAGATGTCGCTGCGCGAGATGAGCGGGCGGCTTTCGATCAGCCGCTCCGGCGTCAACCACCGGCTGCGCCGCATCCTCGAGTTTGCCGAGACGCTCGGCACGCCGGAGGCGGAGGCCGCGGCCCAGCGCGCGGAAAAGGCGGAAGAGTAAGGAGAAATCCTGCCGGCGCGGCCCGGCGGTTTTGGAAAGGCGGCGGTTGCCATGGCATTCACACATCTGCATCTGCATACGGAATACAGCCTGCTCGACGGCGCGTGCCGCATCGAAAAGCTGCTCGACAAGGCGAAGGAAATGGGCCAGACGAGCGTCGCGATCACCGACCACGGCGTCATGTACGGCGTCATCGATTTCTATAAGGCCGCGAAGGCGCGCGGCATCAAGCCGATCATCGGCTGCGAGATCTATATCGCAAAGCGCGGCATGACCGACAAGGTGCACGGCATCGACAACGAGAACCGCCACCTCGTCCTGCTCTGCAAAAATGAGGTGGGCTACCGCAACCTCGTCGCGATCGTCTCGAAGGCGTGGACGGACGGCTTCTACAACAAGCCCCGCGCCGATTTCGACCTGCTGCGCGCGCACAGCGAAGGGCTCATCGCGCTTTCGGCGTGCCTTGCGGGTGAGATCCCGCGCGCACTGGCCGTTGGCGCCTACAACGCGGCCAAGGAGGCCGCCGAGCGCTATCTCGATATTTTCGGCCCGGGCAACTTTTATCTCGAGCTGCAGGACCACGGCCTGCAGGATCAGGCTTATGTCAACCCGCAGCTCATCCGGCTTTCGCGCGAGACGGGCATCCCGCTTGTCGTCACGAACGACTGCCACTACATCGAAAAAGAAGATACGAAGATGCACCACATTCTGATCTGCATCCAGACGAACCGCACGATCGAGGATGAGGACGTGCTCGAATTCGGCTCGGACGAGTTCTACTTCAAGAGCGAGGAGGAAATGCGCGCGCTGTTCCCGGACTGCCCCGAGGCGGCGGACAACGCGCAGGTCATCGCCGACCAGTGCAACCTCGAGTTCGAGTTCGGCCACACGAAGCTGCCGCGGTTCGACACGCCGGACGGCAGCGACAACCGCGAATATTTCCGGCGCATGTGCTACGAGGGGCTGTACCGCCATTACGGCGAGCACCCCGACCAGAGCATCATCGACCGGCTTGAATACGAGATTTCGACGATCGATACAATGGGTTATGTAAACTACTATCTGATCGTCTACGACTTCATCCGGCAGGCGAAGAGCATGGGCATTCCGGTCGGCCCGGGCAGAGGCTCCGGCGTCGGCAGCCTCGCCGCCTACTGCATCGGCATCACGGGCGTCGACCCGCTGCGCTACGACCTGCTGTTCGAGCGCTTTCTGAACCCGGAGCGCGTCAGCATGCCGGACTTCGACGTCGACTTCAGCGACGAGCGCCGGCAGGAGATCATCGAGTACGTCGTCGACAAGTACGGCGCCGACCACGTCGCACAGATCGTCACCTTCGGTACGATGGCGGCGCGTCTCGCGATCCGGGACGTCGGCCGCGCGATGGCGATCCCCTACAACGTCTGCGACACGGTCGCGAAGCTCGTCCCGATGGAGCTGAACATGACGCTCGACCACGCGCTCGAGAGCGTGACGGAGCTGCGCGACAAGTACGAGTCGGACGAGCAGGTGCGCGAGCTGATCGACATGGCGCGGAAGATCGAAGGCATGCCGCGCCACACCTCGACCCATGCGGCCGGCGTCGTCATCACGGACCGCCCGGTCGTCGACTACGTGCCGCTGAGCATGAACGACGACGCGGTCGTCACGCAGTACACGATGACGGCGATCGAAGAGCTGGGCCTCCTCAAGATGGACTTCCTCGGCCTGCGCAACCTCTCGGTCATCGACCACGCCGAGCAGATGATCGGCCGGCACACGCCGGGTTTCCGCGTCGAGAACATGCCGGAGGACGATCCGAAGGTGTTCGAGATGATCACGAGCGGCGCGACCGAAGGCGTGTTCCAGTTCGAATCGGCCGGCATGCGGCGCGTCATCATGCAGTCCGAGCCGGAGAGCATCGAAGACCTGATCGCCGTCATCTCGCTGTACCGTCCCGGCCCGATGAAGTTCATCCCGACGTATATCGAAAACCGCAAGCACCCCGAGAAGATCACCTACCGGCACCCGCGGCTTTCCAAAATCCTCGACGTGACGTACGGCTGCATCATCTATCAGGAGCAGGTCATGCGGATTTTCCGCGAGCTTGCGGGCTATTCGCTCGGCCGCGCGGACATCGTGCGCCGCGCGATGAGCAAGAAAAAGCACAAGGTCATGGAGGAGGAGCGCGAGTACTTCATCCACGGCCTCAGGCGCGAAGACGGCACCGTCGAGATCGAGGGCTGCGTGGCGCGCGGCGTCGACGAGCGCACCGCCGAGATCATCTACGACGAGATGGAGAGCTTCGCTTCGTACGCGTTCAACAAATCGCACGCCGCCGCGTACGCGGTCGTCGCCTACCGCACGGCGTACCTCAAATACTATTACCCGAAGGAGTACATGGCCGCGCTGCTCACCAGCGTGCTCGGCTCCTCCGGCAAGGTTGCGGCCTACATGGAGGAGTGCGCGCGCATCGGCATCCCAGTCCTGCCGCCGCACGTCAACGAGAGCGACACCGGCTTCTCCGTTTCGGAGGACAGCATCCGCTTCGGCCTGCTCGCGATCAAGAACCTCGGCCGCGGCGTGATCCAGCGCATGCTGCTGGAGCGCGAGCGCGGCGGGAAATTCCGCAGCTTCTACGACTTCTGCAAGCGCATGCAGGGGCGCGACCTGAATCGCCGCGCGGTGGAAAGCCTCATCCGCTGCGGCGCGTTCGACGGCCTCGGCAACAACCGCCGCGAGATGCTGCTGGCCGTGACCCCCGTGCTGGAAAGCCTCGACGCGGACAAGCGGAAAAACATCGAGGGCCAGATCGGCCTGTTCGACCTCGGCGGCGAGGAGCGCGCCGACACCTACCAGATGCCGAAAGCGGAGGAATTCCCGCAGGCCGAGCTGCTCGCGATGGAAAAGGAGGTCACGGGCATGTACCTCTCCGGCCACCCGATGGCGCCGTACGCGGAGGTGTACCGGCGCGACCTCGTCGCCCGCACGGATGAGATCGCCCAGAGCGCCGCAGGGGAATCCGACAAGTACAGCGACGAGCAGTACGTCGACGTGCTCGCCATCGTCTCGGACGTCAAGCGCAAGGTGACGAAATCCGGCGCGAACATGGCGTTCGTGACGCTCGAAGACATTTACGGCTCGATTGAGGCGCTCGTCTTCCCGAAGGTGCTCGAGCGCAGCGCGGATCTGCTGACGCCCGGCAGCGCGGTCAAGGCGCACGGCCGCATCAGCTTTACCGAGGAAAAGGACCCGAAGCTCGTCTGCGAATACTTCTCGGCGCCGTATTCGCCCGAGGCGATGCTCGCGCAGGGCGCGCGTGACGGCCAGAGCGCAGCGCCTGCGGGCGGCGGGAAAGCGCCCGTGCAGATCCGCGGCTACAACACGGCGTACCGCGGGCTGTACCTGCGCGTGCCCTCGATGAACGACCCGCTGTGCCGCAAGGCGCTGCAGTACGTCGAGGTGTTCGACGGCGTGACGGACCTGTACCTCTATGCGCTCGACGAGAAAAAGCTCGTCCGCGCGCCGGCCCGGTACCGCGTGGCCGTCAATTACGCGCTTGTGGCGGCGCTCAAGCGCCTGCTCGGCGAGGAAAATGTGGCGCTCAAGGAAGCATAATTGCAAAATCCGTCCGGAAACGCTTTTTTTCCTCTTGATTATGGCGGCAAGATATACTATAATAAAAGTCAAATGGATACTGAGTCTTTTGTATTTCGATATAAAAATGGAGGAATCAAAAATGTGTGCAAAGAAAATCGCAGTACTGACAAGCGGCGGTGATGCGCCGGGTATGAATGCTGCGGTTCGTGCTGTTGTCCGAACCGCGATCTCTTTCGGCATGGAGGTTTTCGGTGTTAAGCGCGGCTACAACGGCCTTCTGCACGGCGAAGTGGAGCGCATGTACCTGCGCAGCGTTTCCAATATCATCCAGCACGGCGGCACGGCGCTGTTCACGGCGCGCAGTCCGGAGTTCAACACGCCGGAGGGCGTTGAGAAGGCGGCGGCCAACTGCCGTGAAATGGGCATCGACGGCGTTGTCGTCATCGGCGGCGACGGTTCGTTCCGCGGTGCGCGCGACCTTTCGAATGCGGGCATTCCCTGCATCGGCGTTCCCGGCACCATCGACAACGATATTTCCAGCTCGGAGTACACGATCGGCTACGATACGGCGATGAACACCGCGATGGACATGATCGACCGCATCCGCGACACGACCGAGTCGCATGACCGCTGCAGCGTTGTCGAGGTCATGGGCCGCCGCTGCGGCGACATCGCCCTGAACACCGGCATTGCCGTCGGCGCGATCGCGACGCTCGTGCCGGAAGTGGAGATCGACTTTGAGCGCGACCTGATCGAGCGCATCAAGTTTGCGCAGCAGACCGGCAAGCGCCACTTCATCGTTGTCGTTGCCGAAGGCGTCGGCCACACGGAAGAGCTCTGCAAGCGCATCCAGGAGGAGACCGGCATCGAAAGCCGTGCGACGATCCTCGGCCATGTGCAGCGCGGCGGCTCCCCTGTCTCTTATACACATCTCCGAGCCCACGAGACTGCAGCTAATCTCG
>USBH01000083.1 GCA_900552925.1 uncultured Oscillospiraceae bacterium | reverse complement strand
GTATAAGAGACAGTTTTTCAACCTTTTTCTGCCCGGATGTGGAAAACCCGGTGCAGTTCTCAGTTCTTCTTATTGGTGGGAACCATGACCTTCAGCCCGCCCATGTACGGCTGCAGCACTTCGCGAATGGTCACGCTGCCGTCGGCCTGCAGGTTGTTCTCAAGGAACGCGATCAGCATGCGCGGCGGCGCAACGACCGTGTTGTTCAGCGTGTGCGCGAGGTACTTGCCGTCCGGGCCGTTGACGCGGATGCGCAGGCGGCGCGCCTGTGCGTCGCCGAGGTTCGAGCAGCTGCCGACCTCGAAGTACTTCTGCTGGCGCGGCGACCAGGCCTCGACGTCGACCGACTTGACCTTGAGGTCCGCGAGGTCGCCCGAGCAGCACTCGAGCGTGCGCACCGGGATGTCCATGCTGCGGAACAGGTCGACCGTGTTCTTCCAGAGCTTGTCGTACCACATCATCGAGTCCTCGGGCTTGCAGACGACGATCATCTCCTGCTTCTCGAACTGGTGGATGCGGTACACGCCGCGCTCCTCGATGCCGTGCGCGCCCTTTTCCTTGCGGAAGCAGGGCGAATAGCTCGTGAGCGTCAGCGGCAGCTCGGCCTCGGGCAGAATCTGGTCGATGAACTTGCCGATCATCGAGTGCTCGCTCGTGCCGACGAGGTAGAGGTCCTCGCCCTCGATCTTGTACATCATCGAGTCCATCTCGGCGAAGCTCATGACGCCGGTGACGACGTCGCTGCGGATCATGTACGGCGGGATCACATACGTGAAGCCGCGGTCGATCATGAAGTCGCGCGCGTAGGCGATGACGGCCGAGTGCAGGCGCGCGATGTCGCCCATCAGATAGTAGAAGCCGTTGCCGGCGACGCGGCGCGCGGCGTCGAGGTCGATGCCGTTGAAGCGCTCCATGATCTCGGTGTGGTACGGCACAGGGAAGTCCGGCGTGACCGGCTCGCCGTAACGCTGGACCTCGACGTTCTCGCTGTCGTCGCGGCCGATCGGCACGCTCGGGTCGATGATGTTCGGGATCGTCATCATGATCTTGAGGATGCGCTCGTCGAGCTCCTTCTCCTTCGCCTCCGCCGCGAGCAGCTCGTCGGACTGCGCCTTGACCTGCGCCTTGACCTGCTCGGCCTCGTCGCGCTTGCCCTGGCCCATCAGCGCGCCGATCTGCTTCGAGAGCTTGTTGCGCGAGGCGCGCAGGCTGTCCGCCTTCTGCTGCGTCTGCCGCTTTTCAACGTCCAGCGCAATCACTTCGTCCACGAGCGGCAGTTTGGCGTCCTGGAACTTCTTTTTGATGTTCTCGCGGACGACGTCCGGGTTCTCTCTGAGAAATTTGATGTCAATCATGGTTCATACCCTCCGTTACGGATTATTTAATTTCAACTCATCGAGCAAATTTTTGAGGTCATCTTCGCCGTAGAATTCGATGGACAGCACGCCTTTTTTCTTCGTGCCGCCCACGTGCACGACGCGGTTCAGCGTATCGCGCAGCGCGAGCTCCGCCTCGTCGTAGTAGCGGATGCGCCGCGTGGAGCGGACGGCCTCCGGCTTTTCCGCATTCGCCTTCTTGGCCATCTTCTCCAGCTCGCGCACGGAGAGGCCCTCCGCCACGACGCGCTTGGCCGCCGCGAGCATCGCCGCCTCATCCTTGAAGCTCAGAAGCGTGCGCGCGTGGCCGGCGCTCAGGTCGCCGCGCGCCAGCATGCCGCGCACCGCTTCGGGCAGGTTCAGCAGCCGCAGCGCGTTCGTGACCGCCGGGCGGGACTTGCCCACCGACTTGGAGATCTCGTCCTGCGTGAAGCCGAACTCCTCCATCAGCGCCTGATAGCCCTGCGCCTCCTCGAGCGGCTTCAGATCCTCGCGCTGCAGGTTCTCGATCAGCGCGATCTGCATGACCTCGCTGTCGGTCAGCTCGCGGATCAGCGCCGGCACGGTCGCGAGCCCCGCCATGCGGGAGGCGCGCCACCGGCGCTCGCCGGCGACGATCTGGTACCCGCCGGAGAGCAGCGGCCGCACGAGCAGCGGCTGCAGAACGCCGTGCTGGGCGATCGAATCCGCCAGCTCGCGCATCGCTTCCTCGCTGAATTCCTTGCGCGGCTGGCCGCGGTTCGGCTCCAGCTCGTTGATATTCAGCTCCACCGCGCCGCCGTCGTCCGCGCGCGCATTGTCGTGAAAAATTGCGTCAAGCCCCTTGCCGAGGCCGCCTTTTTTCGCCATATTATGAATCCTTTCTGCCTGTTTTCCTATCGGTTCTTCTTCAAGATCTCATCCGTCAGCGCGCTGTAGGCCTGCGCGCCCTTGTTGCTCCGGTCGTAGTAGAGGATCGGCTGCCCGTAGCTCGGCGCTTCGGAAAGGCGCACGGTGCGGGGGATCACCGTGGAGAACACCTTGCGCGGGAAATACTTCTTGATTTCCGTCACGACCTGCTGCGTCAGGTTGAGCCGGCCGTCGTACATCGTGAGCAGCACGCCCTCAAGCTCGAGCCGGTCGTTGTACCGGCGCTTCACGGCCTGCACGCTGTTCATCAGCTGGGAAAGGCCCTCGAGCGCGTAGTACTCGCACTGCACGGGGATCAGCACCGAGTCCGCGGCGTTCAGCGCGTTCGTCGTGATGAGCCCCAGCGAGGGCGGGCAGTCGATGAGGATGAAGTCGTACGCGGCGCGCAGCGGCGCCAGCGCGTTTTTGAGCACGGCCTCGCGCGCGGGGATGTCCGCAAGCTCGATCTCCGCGGCCGCAAGGTCCGCCGACGAGGGGATCACCGACAGCCCCGCGAACGCCGTCTGCCGCACGGCGTCCTGCCCCTTCGCGCCGTTGATCAGGATGTCGTAGGACGTTGTCTCCAGACTCCGGCGGTCAAAGCCGACGCCGCTCGTCGAGTTGCCCTGCGGGTCAATGTCGACAAGCAGCGTATTTTTTCCCTTTGCGCCGAGGCTCGCGGCGATGTTCACCGCGCTTGTGGTCTTGCCCACGCCGCCCTTTTGATTTGCAACGGCGATCACTTTGCTCATACTTCTGCCGTGCTCCTTTCCGTTTTGTGCGTATCTGTAAACCGAATTTTGATGCACAACCATTGTAGCACACTTTCCCCGTGGAATAAAGAGCAAAATCCAGGTTTTTGAAAGGTTTCACGTGAAACAACGCAAGAGGACCGCCGGTTTTGCCGACAGTCCTCCTGCGTTGTGGGAAATGAATAAGGGAATGGGTTTACCTCGTACTCGAATTGGATTTCGGGATGCGCACGACGCACTCGAAGTAGTCGTCCGTCTCCCGCTTTTTGGAAACAGCCCGGATGCCGGCGCTCTTCATCGCCTTGACCGCATGGTCGATCGTGTTGAGGAACAGCCGGACATCCTTCGCGATGAACGTCCGCTTGGGCTTTTGGACCGGCTCCGCCTCGGAGAGGATGTCCTTGATCAGCGCTTCGGTCTGCGCGACGTTGAGCCTGCGCTCCACGATGGCCTTCAGGGCCTGCACGCGGCGGATCGGGTCGTCCACGCGCAGCAGCGCGCGGGCGTGGCGCTCGGTGAGCCGGTTTTCCAGTATGATCCGCTGCTCCTCGCCCGAAAGGCGCAGCAGGCGGATCTTGTTCGCAAGGGCGGGCTGGCTCATGCCGAGCCGCCGCGCCGTCTCCTCCTGTGTCATCGAACGGTCCCGCATCAGGGCGTAAATGGCCGCGGCTTCTTCAAAAAAATTCAAATCACTGCGCTGCATGTTCTCGATCAAAGCGAGCACGGCGCCCTCCGACGCGCTGTAATCCTGCACGATGGCCGGAATCGTCCGGAGCCCCGCCATTTTGCAGGCGCGCCAGCGCCGCTCTCCCGCGACGAGAACATATCCGTCCCGGTCGCGCCGGACGACGATCGGCTGCAAAAGCCCGTTCTGCCGGATGCTTTCGGCGAGCTGCTCCAGCTCTTCTTTCGGAAAATCTCTGCGCGGCTGGTTGGGGTTGGGCACAATGCGGTCCGGAGCCAGCTCCACCAGCTTCTTTCTCTCACTGAAGACCAATCTGCGCTTCCCCCCTGCCGATGACACTTGCAGGGCTTGTCCCGCCCTGTGCTCCTAGAATAACACAGGCCGGTCACAGATTTTGCCGGAATGTGTCACACGGAAAATTTTTTCTTGCAATCTGCTTTTCCGGTGTTATAATGGCTGTAATACTTTTGAAATGGGGCGAAGAGCATGATTTTTCCGGAACAGCGTTTTCGTTTGAAGGACGGCCGCACGTGCGCGCTGCGCGCCGCACAGCCGGAGGACGCCGAAGCGATGCTCGACTACCTGCGCACGACGGCCGGTGAAACGTCGTATCTGCTGCGCGAACCGAACGAGGTCGACATGACGGTCGAGCAGGAGGCCGATTTTCTGAGAACCATGCGCGACAATCCGCGCGCGCTGGTGCTGCTCGTTCTGGTAGACGGCGACTGCGCGGGCTGCTGCTCCGTGATGCCGGTCGGCACGCGCAGCCGTGTGCTCCACCGCTGCGGCTTTGCCATCGCGCTGTATGAGAAATACTGCGGGCAGGGCCTCGGCCATACGCTGCTGCAAACCGCCATGGACGCCGCCAAGGCGGCCGGCTATGAGCAGGGCGAGTTGAGCGTCGTGTGCGGCAACGACCGTGCGCTGCGCCTGTACGAGCGGCTCGGCTCTACGCGCTGCGGTTTGCTGCCGCGTACGCTGAAATACAAGGACGGCCGCTACGCCGACGAAATTTTGATGGTCAAAACATTGTAAGTGCGCACCGCATACGCAGATGGGTTTTCTATACGCACCACCGCGCTTTACAGCATGAAAAAAGGGAGGACGTTGCATCCTCCCTTTTTGTTTTTCTTCTGACCCGCATTCACAGATACTTCTTGAAGCCCTTGACCTCGTTGTAGCCGATCGCGTCGTAGAACTTGTGCGCGCCGGTGCGGTTCAGGCCGGAAACGAGAATGCAGTAGTGGCATTCCTTTTCCCGCCCCCAGTCTTCGATGAACGCGAACATGCCGCGCCCGACGCCGCGCCCGCGGTACGCTTCGTCCGTCACGACGTTTTCGACGAGCAGGATCGGCTTGCAGTCGCCGCAGATGTCCTCGAACGCCACGCCGAGCAGCGAGCCGCACAGGTCGCCGTTTTCGGTATTTTCGGCCACAAGCAGGAAGCAGTCCTCGTTGCGGTCGAGCTTTTCCATCTTCTGCGCCATCACCGCGGGGTCCGCCAGCGAATCGGAAAGCTGGCTGAGCAGCGGGTTCAGCTTCGGAATATCTTCGATTGTTGCTTTTCTGTACCGTATATTCATGCGGCAGCTCCTTTCTTTTGGCCGCGAAACGCCGGGCGTCCCGCCCCATGCGCGGGGTACGCGGCGCGCTTTCCGGACGTTTTGCTTCAGCCCTGCGGCTTTTCGAGAAACAGCGGCTTTTTCGTGATCGTGCCGCCGTGGCGCGGATACGTCTTCGGCGTGAACGCGATCTTCTGCATGACCGCGATGTTCCGCTCGCTGTGCTCGTCATCCGGCAGCGTGAACGGCGCCGTCTTCACGACCTTGCAGCCGAGCACGGAAACCGCGCGCTTCGCGAGCGCCATTTCCTCCTCGAGGCCCGGGCCCTTCATCGCCGCGAAAATGCCCTTCATCTTGATGAGCGGGATGCAGTATTCCGCGAGCGTGTTCATGTTGGCGACGGCGCGCGCGGTCGCAACGTCGAACTTTTCGCGCAGCTTCACGTCGCGCCCGGCCTCCTCGGCGCGCTTGTGCAGGAACACGGCCTCCACACTGATGGCCGCGCAGACCTCCTGCAGGAACACGAGCCGCTTGTTGAGCGAGTCGAGCAGCGTCAGCTCGATGTCCGGCCGCATGATCTTGACCGGAAGCCCCGGGAAGCCCGCGCCGGTGCCGACGTCGATGAGCTTTGCGCCCTTCTTGATCTCGACCGCCTTCAAAAGCGTCAGGCTGTCGACGAAATGCTTGACGACCGCCTCGTGCGGGTCGGTGATCGCGGTCAGGTTGACGACCTCGTTTTTCTCCAGCAGAAGCGTAAGATACGTCTGAAACTGCTCCGCCTGCGCGGGGGAAACCCTGACGCCGATTTCCTTCGCCTTCTGTATCAATTCCTCTCGAATATCCATGCGGATGTCCTCCGTTTTCTGCATTCTATTTTTTAGCGGTTTCGGTCATTTTCCGGCCCTTGCGGCCTCGTCGCGCGCGGAGAGCCAGATCAGCAGCACCGAAATGTCGGCGGGCGAAACGCCGGAAATGCGCCCGGCCTGCCCGATGTTCTCCGGGCGCACGCGGTTCAGCTTTTCCCGCGCCTCAAGGCGCAGGCCGGCGATCCCGTCGTAGTCGACGTCGGGGGGAAGCAGCCGCTTTTCAAGCCGACGCATCTCCTCGATGTCCTGCAGCTGCCGCCGGATGTACCCCTCGTATTTGAGCGCGGTCTCGACGCTTTCGAAAATCTCGCGCGGGTAGTCCGGGCGCGCCGGATCGACCGGGCGCAGGTCCGCATAGGAGATCTGCGGGCGGCGCAGCAGCTCCGAGAGCCGCACGCCGGTTGAGACCGGCGATGTTTCACGTGAAACAAGGATGTCGTTCAGCGCCTGCGACGGCGGCAGAACGGTCTTTTGCGCGCGCTTCATCTCCTCGGCCTTCTGCGCCTGCTTTTTCCGGAACTTCTCCCAGCGCGCGTCGGAGATCAGGCCGAGCTCGCGGCCGATCGGCGTCAGCCGCTCGTCGGCGTTGTCCTGCCGGAGCACGAGCCGGTACTCCGAACGCGAGGTCATCATGCGGTAGGGGTCGGTCACGCCCTTCGTGATCAGGTCGTCGATCAGCGTGCCGATGTACGAGCTCGCGCGGTCGAGGACCAGCGGCGCGCGGCCGAGCAGCTTCAGCGCGGCGTTCGCGCCGGCGACGAAGCCCTGCGCCGCCGCCTCCTCGTAGCCGGAGCTGCCGTTGAACTGTCCCGCGCCGTAAAGGCCGGGCAGCGCGCGGAATTCCAGCGTCGAGGTCAGCTGCAGCGGGTCGCAGCAGTCGTATTCGATCGCGTACGCGCAGCGCATGATCTGCACGTGCTCGAGGCCCTTGATCGTCCGGTAAAACGCGACCTGCACGTCCTCGGGCAGCGAAGAGCTCATGCCCTGCAGATACATTTCCTCGGTGTCCGCGCCGCACGGCTCGATGAACAGCTGGTGGCGCGGCTTTTCCGAAAAGCGGACGATCTTGTCCTCGATGCTCGGGCAGTAGCGCGGGCCGACGCCCTCGATCATGCCGCCGTACAGGGGAG
>USBH01000082.1 GCA_900552925.1 uncultured Oscillospiraceae bacterium | reverse complement strand
ACGAGATTAGCTGCAGTCTCGTGGGCTCGGAGATGTGTATAAGAGACAGAGCACATCCTGCTCTCCCGTCAGGTTGGCGTTCCCTACATCGTTGTCTTCATGAACAAGTGCGATCAGGTCGACGACGAAGAGCTCCTCGAGCTGGTCGAGATGGAAATCCGCGACCTCCTCAACGAGTACGACTTCCCGGGCGACGACACGCCGATCATCAAGGGCTCCGCGTTCCTCGCGCTGGACAGCGCTTCCAAGGACCCGAACGCGCCGGAGTACAAGTGCATCCATGAGCTCATGGACGCTGTCGACGAGTGGATCCCGACGCCGGAGCGCAAGAGCGATCTGCCGTTCCTGATGCCGGTTGAGGACGTCTTCACGATCACCGGCCGCGGCACCGTTGCTACGGGCCGTGTCGAGCGTGGTATCCTCAAGATGTCCGACGAAGTCGAGATCATCGGCCTCACCGACGAGAGAAGAAAGTCTGTTGTTACGGGCATCGAGATGTTCAGAAAGCTCCTCGACTTTGCTGAGGCTGGCGACAACATCGGCGTTCTGCTCCGCGGCATTCAGAGAACGGACATCGAGCGCGGCCAGGTTCTCGCGAAGCCGGGCACCATTCATCCGCACACGAAGTTCAAGGGCCAGGTCTACGTCCTGACGAAGGATGAAGGCGGCCGTCACACCCCGTTCTTCAACAACTACCGTCCGCAGTTCTACTTCAGAACGACCGACGTTACGGGCGTTATCTCCCTGCCGGAAGGCACCGAGATGTGCATGCCTGGCGATAACGTCGTCATGGACGTTGAGCTGATCACCCCGATCGCGATCGAGGAAGGCCTCCGTTTCGCTATCCGTGAGGGCGGCAGAACGGTTGGTTCCGGTGTTGTTACCGCGATCAACGAGTAATTTCGCTTACTCAAAATAAAAATCCATCATTTTCTTCGGGGCGAGGTGCAATTCCTCACCGGCGGTGAATGCTTCCAGCATAAGCCCGCGACCGCTTTCGAGCGCTGATCCGGTGTGATTCCGGAGCCGACGGTTAAAGTCCGGATGATAGAAGAAACGTGAATCAAAAGATTTTCGGCGCCCCGCGTGTTTTCATGCGGGGCGCTTTTTTTGATTCTCCCCGCGTTTCTGTATTTTTACAGAAAGGTCTGTGTATTATGGCGACAAAAACTGTACAGCGTTCCCATGTGAACACCCGCAAGATCGCGATGACGGCGATTCTGGCTGCGGCGGCCTCCGTGCTGATGTTCATCAGCTTCAAGCTGCCGTTCATGCCGAGCTTCATCTCGCTCGACTTTTCCGAGCTTCCGGCGCTGCTCGCCTCGTTCACGCTCGGGCCCATGAGCGGCGTGGCGGTCTGCTTCGTGAAGAACCTCATCAACCTGACGCAGTCGATGACCGGCGGCGTCGGCGAGCTTTCGAACTTCATCATCGGCTCGGCCTTTGTGCTTCCGGCCGGTCTGATCTACCGCAGGCACCGCACAATCGGCGGCGCGGCGGTCGGCTCGCTGCTCGGTGCGGTTCTGATGGCGGTGCTCGGCCTGCTGTCGAACTACTTCATCGTCTATCCGATCTACACGAATATCATGTCGATGGACGCGATCCTCGGCATGTATCGGGCGATCAACCCGGCGATCGAGAACCTCTGGCAGGCGCTTGTCGTGTTCAACCTGCCGTTTACGTTCTGCAAGGGTCTGATCAGCGCGGTGGTCACCCTGCTGATTTACAGGAAGCTGGAACCGGTTATCAATGGGCGCGCAATCTGATTGTGCACTGTATTGCGTTTTCCCGCCGCTTTTCAGCAAGTTTTCCATGTTTTGTGCCTTGCATATTCCGGCGCGGTGTGCTATACTAGTCCGGAAATCAAAATGAATATGCCCTTATCAAGAGTGACGGAGGGAACAGGCCCTTTGATGTCCGGCAACCTGCATTTTGCAAGGTGCCAATTCCTGCGGCATGGCAGTGCCGAAAGATGAGGATTTGCGGACCGCTCATCTTTGGAGCGGTCCTTTATTTTCCGAAAAATTCCTTGTACGGGGCAGAAGAAAGGATGAAGATTCAATGCAGACGAACAGACACCTCTTTACATCGGAATCCGTAACCGAAGGCCACCCGGATAAGGTGTGCGACCAGATCTCCGACGCGATCCTCGACGCGATCCTCGAAAAGGACCCGATGGCGCACGTTGCGTGCGAAGTCACGGCGACGACCGGCATGGTCCACGTGATGGGCGAGATCTCCACCGAGTGCTACGTGGACATCGATTCCATCGCGCGCAATGTCATCAAGGAAATCGGCTACGATACGCCGGACGCCGGCTTCAACGGCGCGACCTGCGGCGTGCTGACCTCGATCGACATGCAGTCGCCCGACATCGCGATGGGCGTCAACGAATCCCTTGAGACGAAGAACGGCGTGGCGGACCAGGACGACCTGATCGGCGCCGGCGACCAGGGCATGATGTTCGGCTACGCCTGCGACGAGACGCCGGAGCTGATGCCGATGACGATTTCGCTCGCGCATAAGCTCGCGAAGCAGCTCGCGAAGGTCCGCAAGGACGGTACGCTCAGCTATCTCCGTCCGGACGGCAAAACGCAGGTGACTGCGGAGTACGAGGGCGACACGGTCAAGCGCATCGATGCGATCGTCATTTCCACGCAGCACAGCGAATCGGTTTCGCTCGAGCAGATCCGCCGCGACATGATCGAGTACGTCGTCAAGCCGATCGTGCCGGCAGAGCTGATCGACGAGAACACGAAGTATTATGTAAACCCGACCGGCCGGTTCGTGATCGGCGGCCCGGTCGGCGACAGCGGCCTGACCGGCAGAAAGATCATCGTCGATTCCTACGGCGGCGTGGGCCGTCACGGCGGCGGCGCCTTCTCCGGCAAGGACCCGACGAAGGTGGACCGCTCGGCGGCGTATGCGGCGCGCTACGTGGCGAAGAACATCGTGGCGGCCGGCCTCGCGAAGAAGTGCGAGGTGCAGCTCGCGTACGCGATCGGCGTCGCGCATCCGGTTTCCGTGATGGTCGATACGTTCGGCACCGGCGCCGTCGAGGACGCTGCGCTCGCCGCTGCGGTGCAGAAGGTCTTTGACCTGCGCCCGAATGCGATCATCCGCGAGCTCGACCTCCGCAAGCCGATCTACCGTCCGCTCGCCGCCTACGGCCACATGGGCCGCGAGGAGCTCGGCGTGCGCTGGGAGCGCACCGACAAGGTGGAAGCGCTGAAGGCTGCGCTGTAAGCGACAGAACAGAAAATACCCTCCGGGCATACAATGGCGCGGAGGGTATTTTTGCGTTTCGGCCGGGCGCAGCCGCCGTGTTTTCCGATAGCCGGCCCGATTCTCCGGAAGGATGGGTGATCGAATTGGAACCGATTGTGATCGTGCTGATCTGCATGCTGGCCTGCTGTGTCGCGGTGGCGGCCGCCAAGGCCGTGAGCCTCTGGCTGACAAGGTCGCGCCTGCTGCGCGAGGAGGCGCCGTTTACGGTCTATGTGACGGCGCAGACCGCGGACCAGGCGGAGTACGTCGTGCGTAGCGCGCTCGAGCGCGTCAAGTGGCTGGACCTGTACGGCATGTGCCGCATCATCTGCCTGAATCCGTCCGGCGACCCGGAGATCGAGACGATCTACCGGAACCTGCTCCGGAAATACCCGTTTGCCGAAATTGGGGCTTTGCAAACGCGAAAAGATGTTCTATAATAGAGGTATCACGCAGAAAGAGGAAGATGGACCGTGCCGAACGAGAGGAAGCAGCTGCTCGAAATGGAGGGCAGTGTGGAGAATATCGTCTACCACAACGACAGCAACCAGTATACCGTGATGGAGCTGAGCAGCGGCGACGCGCTCGTCACGGTCGTCGGCACGTTCCCGTATATCAGCGTCGGGGAGAAGCTGCACCTGTACGGGACATGGACCGCGCACGCGACGTTCGGCGAGCAGTTCCGTGCGGAAGCCTTCGAGCGCTCGCGCCCGGAGACGACCTCGGCCATGCTGAAATACCTCTCGAGCGGCGCGGTCAAGGGCATCGGCGCGGCGACAGCCGGCAAGATCATCGCGGCGTTCGGCGACGACGCGATCGACGTCATCGAAAACGACCCGGAGCGCCTCGCGACGATCAAGGGCATCACGCTGAAGAAGGCCCGGGAGATCGCCGAGGAGATGCAGCGCGTCAACGGCATCCGCGATTTGATGGCGTTCCTCGGCAGCTTCGGCGTGCGCCCGGAGGACGCTGTGAAGGTCTGGAAGGCGTACGGCGCGGATTCGATCGCCTGCATTCAGGAGGACCCGTACCGGCTGTGCAGCGAGCAGATCGCCGTCGATTTCGCGGTGGCGGATAAGCTCGCGGAGTCGCTCGAGTATGACCGGGCGAACGCGGAGCGCGTCAAGGCCGGCGTTTTGTATGTGCTGCGCCACAACCTGCTCAACGGCCACACCTGCCTGCCCGCCGACAAGCTCTGCGCGGCGGCGGCGCAGATGCTCGGCGTGCCGCTCGAGGACGCGCAGGCCGCACTGTACGCGCTCTGCCGCGATTTCGACGCGGTCTGCGAAAATTTCAACGGCCGCGATTTTATCTTCCTGCCGAAGCAGCACCGCTGCGAGGTGTACAGCGCCGACCGCATCCGCATGATGCTGCGGTACCCGCCGGAGCCGATCGTCGGCGTCGATCGGGAGATCGAGGAGATCGAGCGCAGCGAGGGCATCCGGTACGCGCAGCTGCAGAAGGAGGCGATCCGCGCCGCACTCGAAATGGGCCTTCTGATTCTGACGGGCGGTCCGGGCACCGGCAAGACGACGACGCTCAACGCGATCATCCGCATTCTGATGGAAAAGGGCGAGAAGGTGTTCCTGGCGGCGCCGACCGGCCGCGCGGCGAAGCGCATGTCGGAGCTGACGGGCCAGGAGGCCAAGACGATCCACCGCATGCTGCAGGTGGACTGGGACGAGAACGACAACCCGGTGTTCCAGCGCAACGAGCGCAACCCGCTCGAATGCGACGCGCTTGTGATCGACGAGCTCTCGATGGTCGACGCTTACGTTTTCGAGAGCGTCCTGCGCGCGCTGCCGGTCGGCTGCCGGCTGATCCTCGTCGGCGACAGCGACCAGCTGCCGAGCGTGGGCGCCGGCAATGTGATCGGCGACCTGATCGCCGCCGGCGTTTTCCCGACGGTGCAGCTCCGCGAGATCTTCCGCCAGTCGATGGAAAGCCTGATCGTGACGAACGCGCACCGGATTGTGAACGGCGAAATGCCGGTGCTCGACGTGCGCAACAACGATTTCTTTTTCATGCCCGTGAACGACGCGCACGCGGTGGCCGAGCTGATCCTCTTGCTCGCTGTGACGCGGCTGCCGAAAAGCTACGGCTATTCGCCGGTGACGGATATTCAGGTGCTCTGCCCGGGGCGCAAGGGCGAGCTCGGCACCGTCGAGCTGAACAAGCGGCTGCGCGAGCGCATCAATCCGCAGGCGAAGGACAAGCCGCAGGTTTCGGCATACGGCGCCGTGTTCCGCCTCGGCGACAAGGTGATGCAGGTGAAAAACAACTACGACCGCCCGTGGAGCCGGCCGGACGGCACGACCGGGGAGGGCGTGTTCAACGGCGACATGGGGATCATCACGGACATCGACCGCGCGGCGGGCTGCATGCGCGTGATGGTCGACGACCGCGAGGTGCTCTACGACTTTGAGCACGCCTCGGCGGAGCTGGAACTCGCCTATGCGGTGACGGTGCACAAGAGCCAGGGCAATGAATTCACGGCGGTCATCATGCCGGTGTTCCCGGGCGCGCCGCAGCTCAGCTACAGGAACCTGCTGTACACGGGTATCACGCGCGCGAAGAAACTGCTGATCCTCGTGGGCCGCCGCAGCGCAATTGCGGACATGGTTGCAAACGACCGGAAAACGCGGCGCTTCTCCGGCCTGATGCGCTTTTTGACCGAAGAGGTGCCGGAAAAGGGAGACGTGCAGTGAATGATTTTCTGAACCGGATCCTCGCCTTTTTCTTCCCGCCGCGCTGCCTGCTCTGCGGGCGCCCCGCGCCGGTCGACGCGGACTTTCTGTGCGCGGATTGCGCCGCACGGCCCGCCGAGCGCGTGTACCGCTACTTCGCACTGCGGGTGGGGCGGGAGCGCTACACACTCGAATGCCGCGCGCCGATGCGGTACAGGGAGCCCTTCCGCACGACGCTCTGGCGCTTCAAATTCCAAGGCGAGACGAGCCTTGCCGCACCGCTCGCCGGGCAGATGGCGCGGATCCTGGACGAGGCGCAGACGTATGACTGCATCGTGCCGGTGCCGATTTCCGCCGAGCGGCTTCGGGCGCGCGGGTACGACCAGTCGCTGCTGCTCGCCGAAGCGCTCGCCGACAAAACGGGCCTGCCGTGCCGCAGTCTGCTGCGCAAGGTGCGCGACAACCGCACGCAGCACCGGCTTACGGCAAAGGAGCGCGCCGAAAACGTGCGCGGCGCGTACGCGTGCGAGGATGCGGCGGGCCTGCGGGTCCTGCTGGTCGACGACATTGTGACGACCGGCGCTACAGCGCGCGAGTGCGCCGTTCAGCTGTACCGCACCGGCGCTGCATCGGTGCAGTGCGTCTGCTGTGCGCTTGTCGAACACGATTCGACGCAATAGCCTTGCAAAATGCGCCGCGATCCGGTACAATAAGTGTAATAAATTGGAAAGCGCTTCGGCATGCGCGAAAATACGCGGCCGGGCGCGGCTTTGCTGTGCGGCAAAAGCATTGCCCGCCGTGCGGCGACCAAAAGGAACGGAGAAGATAAGCCGATGATGGGTACCGATATTGCAATCGATTTGGGCACAGCGAATTTCAAGCTGTTTGTGGACGGCCGCGGCGTCGTGATCAACGAGCCGAACGTCGTCGCCGTGGATACATATTCCGACCGCATCGTCGCCATCGGCCGCGAGGCGCTGGAGATGCTCGGCCGGACGAGCGAGCGCGTGCGCGTCGTGAAGCCGATGCGCGGCGGCGTGATCTCCGATTTCTCGCTGATGGACGCGATGCTCCGCCACTACCTGAAGCAGGTGTGCACGAGCCGCGTGTTCATGCCGCGCGTCGTCGTCACGGTGCCGAGCGGCATCACCGAGGTGGAGAAGCGCGCGGTCGTCGACGCTGTCGCGGCAAACGGCGTGCGGAAAATCTGCCTGCTGGAGGGGCCCGCCGCCGCGGCGATCGGCGCGGGCGTCGACATCACGCGGCCGCGCGGCACCATGGTCGTGACGCTGGGCGCCGGCGTGAGCGATGCGGGCGTGATCTCGCTGAACGGGCTTGCGGCGTCGCGCTCGCTGCCGGTGGCCGGCGAATCGTTCAACGAAGCCATCATCAAGTATGCGCGCCGGAAGCTCGACCTTGTGATCGGCGAGCGCATGGCGGAGGCCGCAAAGCGCGCCGTGGGCTGCGCCTACCCGATGAAGCAGCTCAAGACGTTCACGCTCAAGGGGCGCGACGCGCAGTCCGGCCTGCCGTCGAAGGCGGAGATCACCTCTGTCTCTTATACACATCTCCGAGCCCACGAGACTGCAGCTAATCTCG
>USBH01000081.1 GCA_900552925.1 uncultured Oscillospiraceae bacterium | reverse complement strand
GTGTATAAGAGACAGTGAAAATCACGCGCGAGCACGGCCAGTTCTTTGAAAAGAACGGCACCCTGATGATGGCGACGCTCCACCCTGCCGCGCTTCTGCGCAACCCGAACCAGAAGCCCGCCGCTTTCGAGGATTTCCTGAAGCTGCGCGAGAAGATCGACGAGCTCCGGCTCGACGTCGCGAAGACCTACGACAACGCCCCGGAATGACGGCGCGCGGCGATACCTGACTGCCATAAACAAGCGAGAGGATTTGCACCAGGCAAATCCTCTCTTCGTTTTCACGGCCTTTTACGCCTTTTCGATTTTCTGGCTGCCGGTGCTCCACACATGCTGCTGTTTTGCGGCGGCCGGGGTGTTCTGCGCCATCACGCCCACGAGCTTATGCGGAACATAGGGCTCCTCCAGATAAGCGCACTCCTCCGGCGTCAGCGCAAGCTCCACCGCCTTCGCCGCGCCCTCGATGTGGTGCAGCTTCGTTGCGCCCACCACCGGCGCGGTCACCTTGGTGAGCAGCCATGCCAGCGAGATCTCGGTCATGGATACGCCGCGCCTTTCCGCCAGCTCCGCGACCCTGTTGATAACGACCGCGTCCTGCTCGGCGGTCGCGTCGTACTTGAACCGGGCATAGCTGTCCTCTTCCAAGCGCTTGGAGGTCTCGCCCGGGTGCTTGGAGAGCCGACCGCCGGCGAGCGCGCTGTACGGCGTCATCGCGATGTTGTCCTCGGCGCAGAGCTTCGCCATCTCGCGCTCCTCCTCGCGGAAGATCAGGTTGTAGTGCCCCTGAATCGAGACGAACTTCTGGAAGCCCTCTTTTTCCGCCAGCGCATTGGCCTTGGCGAGCTGGTAGGCGAAGCAGTTGGAGATGCCGATGTACCGCACCTTGCCCGCCTGCACCACGCGGTTGAGCCCGTCCATGATGTCCCAGAGCGGCGTCTCGTAATCCCACATGTGATAGATATACAGGTCGATATAGTCGAGCCCCAGATTCTTCAGGCTGGTGTTGACCATCTGCTCGATGTGCTGCCGGCCTGTCACCCCGGCAGCGATTTCATCCGGCGTACGCGGCAGGAACTTCGTGGCCACCACCACGTCCTCGCGCTTTGCGAAGTCCCGGACGGCGCGGCCCACGTACTGCTCGCTCGTGCCGCTCTGGTAGCCGATGGCGGTGTCGAAGAAATTCACGCCGAGCTCCAGCCCGCGCTTGATGATCTCGCGGGAATGCGCCTCGTCCAGCGTCCAGCTGTGCTGGCCGTTCTTCGCGTCGCCGAAGCCCATGCACCCCATGCAGATGCGCGAGACCTTCAAATCCGAATTGCCGAGTTTTGTATACTGCATTGTATTTCCTCCTTCTGTTCGCCTTCCCTGTCGGCCGCCCGCGTTCGCGCCGTTTCCCGGACGCGGCCGATCGACCGCTTCGTTTCAATCCCATTATAGCGGTTCTTTTCCTCCATGTCTAATACTTATGCTGCATTTCGAGCTATGGCTGTCAGGCATTTTTAAGCGGTGCCGCCGCGCTGGATGCGGGCGTGACGCCCGTGATGGTCAAGGAGATCGTCTATCAGGCTGTCGACTACCTCGGCATCGGCCGCGTGCTGCCTTTTCTGAAATGCACAAACGAGATTCTGACGCAGCGCGGCGTGACCCTCCCGCTCGAAGGCCAGTCCACGACCACCATGGAAAACCGGCTTGAAAAGGGCGCGCAGGCGCAGGCCGACATCTTCGGCCCGCAGATGCTGGAGGCGTGGAAGGCGGGCCACATCAATCGCTGGCTGGCCGCCAACTGCTTCGGCGACTACTATACCCGCACCGGCCTGACGCTCGCCCAGCGGGAAATGATCACCTTCTGCTTTCTGGCCGCGCAGGGCGGCTGCGAGCCGCAGCTCACGAGCCACGCCAAAGGCAACATGAACCTCGGAAACGACCGGGACTTTCTCATCCGCGTCGTCTCCCAGTGCCTGCCGTATATCGGCTACCCGCGCAGCCTGAACGCCGTCGCCTGCGTCAACAAGGCCGCGGAATCGTAAAAACACCGCTATAAAGAAATCGGGCATTTCGAACGCTTTGCCGCCGAAATGCCCGATTTTATTTTATATGGTGCGGAACGACACAGCGCCCTGCGCCGGTCCCTGTGCGCCGATTACAGCAGCTTTGCGCGGAGCGCCTCGCCGCTTTCCGGATGGAGATACGCCGGCGCGACGTCGAAGACGGTCTTGCAGCCGGTCTGACCCTCGCTGTGCAGGCGGTAGACCGCGCGCGCGTAGGCGACCAGCACGCTGGAGGTGAACTCGGGGTTCGAGTCGAGCGTCAGCTTGTACTCGATGACGTGCTTGTGCTCGCCGTTCAGGCCCGTCGTGCCGGTGCGAAACACGATGCCGCCGTGCGGGATGCCCGCATGGTCGCGGTCGAGCTCCTCCTGGCTGATGAAGTGCACGGTCGTGTCGTAGTCCGAGAAATAGTTCGGCATCGTGACGATCGCCTCTTCGATGGCGGCAAGGTCCGCGCCCTCCTTCGCGACGACAAAGCACTCGCGCGTGTGCTTCTCGCGCGTTGTAAGCTGCGGGTTTTCACCGGCGCGGACGCGCTCGAGCGCGCTCTCGACCGGGATCGTGTACTGGCGCGCGTCCTGCACGCCGGGGATGCGGCGGATCGCGTCGGAGTGGCCCTGGCTCACGCCTTTGCCCCAGAAGGTGTAGTCGCTGCCGTTGGGCAGGATGGCCTGGCCGTAAAGGCGGTTCAGCGAGAACATGCCCGGATCCCAGCCGACCGAGATCATACCGAGCTTGCCACTCTTTTTGCACGCCGCGTCGACGGCGTCAAAGTGCTCCGGGATCTTTGCGTGCGTGTCGAAGCTGTCGACCACGTTGAAATACTGCGCGAGCTCCGCGGTCTGCTTCGGCAGGTCGTTCGCGCTGCCGCCGCAGAGGATCATGACGTCGATCTTGTCCGCCATGCCCGGGGCGTCCGCCATCGCGTAGACCGGCGCGCCGGTCTTTGTCTGCAGCGTTTCGGGGCTGCGGCGCGTGAAAATGCCGACGAGCTCCATATCCTTTGTACCGGCCAGTGCGCTTTCCACGCCGCGGCCGAGATTTCCGTATCCTGCAATGCCGATTCGAATCATTTTTAAACTCCCTTGCTGTAAATTTCCACGCGGCATGCGCCGCACATGAACCTTCCGGAAATATTATACGTAAAAATCTGCAATTTTTCAAGAGAAAATTCGATCTGCAGCGCAAAAAATGAATTTTTGCCGACCGCTTCCTGCATTCTACAGCGCTGCAACCGCGGCGAGCTCCGCGAGCGCATGCAGCGTCCAGCGCGGCTGCGCGGGCAGATCCTCCGGCTCGAAAAGGCCGATATCCCCCATGTCGAAAAGATGTAAGCTGTATCGGCAAAGCGCTCCGGCGCGTCCAGCACCGCCGCCTTTGTGTACACGGTCTCCGTCAGCGCGCAGATTTTTGCAAGCGCCGCGCGCACCGCCTCCGGATATACCCTGTTGATCGCCTTTTCATCCCCGAGAAAAATCCCCTGATGCACAATGTATGCCTCCCCTGTCATCGAATTCACGCGTGCGCGAGCACCGGAAACATCAGGCCGCGCCGCTCAAAGTCCCGGAAGCCCGCGCCGCGCACGAACAGCGTCGTATCGTCTTCATGTACGGCCTCCTTTTTTCTCCATTATAGCGGCAAACGAACGGCGTGTAAAGAAAAAACGGCGGGCGTCTCCGCAGGGGAAATGTCCGCCGTCTCGCATGGATTTCAGCGCGTCAAAAAAGCATCTGTCCGGCTCAAGCCGGGACACGGCGCAGCGAAAAATCCGGTTATTTCGGCTTTCCCAAAAGGCGCTGCATCGCCTGCGCCAGATAATGCCCGATCCACTCGTGCGCCGTGCGGCCGCTCATCTGCTCTTCGATACGATCCACTGCAGAATATCCGGATCCTCAAACAGCACGTTGCCGCCAAAATTCTCTTTCCCAAAACGGCCATATTGAAAAACCCCCTTTCTGAAAACAGAAGGGACAGGCGCCTGCGGCCAGGCCCTGTCCCCTGCAATCAAGCCTTGCGGGTTTTGCCCATGTTGGTCAGCATTTCCACCGTGGCCGGGTCGTAGTGCGAGAAGAACAGGCTCTCGCCCTCATCGAGCTTCCGGATCGCCTCCATGTCCGCCTCGCTGAGCGTGAAGTCGAACACGTCGATGTTCTGCGCTATGCGCTCCTTGTGCGTGGACTTCGGGATGACCACGACGTTGCTCTGCAGCAGGAAGCGCAGCGCCGTCTGCGCGGAAGACTTGCCGTACTTCCGGCCGATCTCCGTCAGCACCGGGTTCGAGAAAAAGTCCTTGCGGCCCTCCGCAAACGGACCCCACGATTCGTGCTGCACGCCGTACTTCTCCATGTATTCGTGCGCGGTCTTCTGCTGCTGGAACACGTGCGTCTCCACCTGATTGACCGCGGGCGTCACTTCGACGAACTGGCACAGGTCGATCAGTCGGTCGGGATAGAAATTGGAGACGCCGATGGCGTGCAGCTTCCCGGCCTTGTAGGCCTCCTCCATCGCGCGGTAGGTGCCGTAGTAATCGCCGAACGGCTGGTGGATCAGAAGCAGGTCGATGTAATCCGTCCTGAGCTTCTGGAGCGAACGGTCGATGGATTCCTTCGCCGCCTCGTAGCCCGCGTTCGAAATCCAGACCTTCGTGGTGAGGAACAGCTCGTCACGCGGCACGCCGCACTTCTGCACGGCGCTGCCGACGGCTTCTTCGTTGCCGTAGGACTGGGCCGTATCGATGGCGCGGTACCCCACCGAAATGGCGTCGAGCACGCAGCGCTCGCACTCCGTATTGCTGACCTGATACACGCCGTAGCCGAGCATGGGCATCTCAACGCCGTTGTTCAGGGTGACTGTCTGTGCCATGGCGATCCTCCGTTCCTCAATCGTGAATTTTCCTGCCGTTGCACATGCGCACGAATTCCGGGTCGAAATGCTTGACCGCCGTGCCGACATAGCCCTGGTCGAGCGCGCTGATCTGCGCCATCTCCTCCGGCGTCAGCTCGAAGTCCCAGATCGCGATGTTCTCCTCGATCCGCTCCTTGTGCGTGGACTTCGGGATGACCACCACGCCGCGCTGCACGTTCCAGCGCAGCAGCACCTGCCCGACGGACTTGCCGTGCGCCGCTGCGATATTCTGAAGCATCTCATTTTCAAAGGGGTTGTAGCGGCCGCCGCCGAGCGGCGCCCAGGCCTCGGGCTGCACCTTGTAGTACCGCATGGTTTCGAGCGCCTTTTCCTGCGCGAAATACGGGTGCAGCTCCACCTGATTCACCATCGGGCAGATCTCCACGGTCTCGCAGAAATTCGTCAGGACGTGCGGATAGAAATTGGAAACGCCTATGGCGCGCAGCTTCCCTGCGCGGTACGCATCCTCCATCGCGCGCCAGGCGCTGAAGTAGTCCTTCATGGCCTGGTGGAGCAGGTAAAGGTCGAGGTATTCGAGGCCGGTCTTTTCGAGCGAAGCGTCGATGGCCGCCTTGGCCGTCTCGTAGTTCGCCATGTCCTGCACCCACATCTTCGAGGTAATGAAGAGCTCCTCGCGGGTGCAGAGCCCTTCCGCAATGGCTTCCCGCACCGCTTCGCCCACGGCGTCCTCGTTCGTATACGAGGCGGCCGTGTCAATCAGCCGGTAGCCGGCGCGGATGGCGTCCAGCACGGAGCGCTTGCACTCCGCCTTGTCGCGCACCTGAAAGACGCCGAAGCCTTCCATCGGCATTTTGATCCCGTTTTGCAGGGTTGCGTATTCCATAGTCTGTTTCCTCCCGTTTTCGGATATTTTTTATGCACGAAAGCCGCCGGCGCGCCGAAAAACGCCCCGTCGATCTTCCCGTCCAGCGAGGCGAGCATGTGGCAGACGACAAAAGGCCGTTCCATAGGCGCCCCCTTACTTCAGCTTTCCGCCGTCGCGGAAGGCGTCTCCCACCTTTTCGCCGAGCACATGGTAGGCGCTGTGCGCCGGCTCGAACGCGATGGGACGGAATTTTGCAAAATCGATGCCGCCGTCCGCGCCGAGAACGCTTTCATCGACGCTGACGTTGATGATTCTGCCGATGACGTTGCCGTCCTCGTTGATCCGGATCAGCTCGCACTCGAGCGCGACCGGCAGCTCGTCGATCAGCGGCGCGTCGACAAATTCGCTCTTTGTGACGTGGAAGCCGGACTTTTCCATCTTCTTCGGCTCCGAATTGGCGGAGACCATGCCCACGTAGTCGGCGGGGACGACGTGCGCCGCATCCGCAAAGCTGACCGTAAAGGCGCCCTTCTCGCGGATGTTCGCCGTGGTTCTGTGGCCTGCGCTCAGGCAGAGCTCCACCTTGTCGGCGTCATAGAGGCCGCCCCACGCGGCGTTCATCGCATCCGCGGTGCCGTCCGCATTGTAGGTGGCGATGATCAGCACCGGCAGCGGGTAGAACCACGATTTCACACCAAAACTCTTTCGCATAGCAAACACTCCTTTTACAGCATACAGTTTTTTATTGTCGTCCCGGCACGCGCTTATTTCTGGTCGTCGACCGGGGGAACCATCTCCGCATAGCGCTTCAGCATTTCGGGCGTGCTGGTGTAGTAGCGCTTCTTCTGATCCATCGCGGCGATCTTCTCCATCTCCTCGTCGGTCAGGGCGAAATCGAACAGGTCGAAGTTCGCGCGGATGTGGTCGGGATTCTTGGAGCCCGGGATGACGATGTTCCCGTCCTGGATGTGCCAGCGCAGGATGATCTGCGCGCTGCTCTTGCCGTACTTCCGGCCGAGCTCCGCAAAGAGCGGCTCCTCAAGCAGCGCCTTATCGCCGTGGCCGAGCGGATACCACGCCTGAATCACGATGCCCTCGCCGTCGAGAAACGCTTTGAGCTCCTTCTCCTGCGAGTAGGGATGCACCTCCGTCTGCAGCACGGCGGGCTTCACTTCGCAGATGGCGAGGATTTCGCGGATCTGCGCGGGCGTGAAGTTCGAAAGGCCGATCGCCTTGACCTTGCCGGCCTTGTAGGCCTTCTCCATCTGCCGGTAGCCGGCAACGTAGTTGCCCGCCGGCTGGTGGATCAGAAGCAGGTCGATGTAATCGGTGCCGAGGCGCTCCAGCGTCTTGTCGACGGCGTCGTCCTGCTCGTAAAAGCTCGGCCAGAGCTTGGTCTCGAGGAAGATTTCCTCACGCGGCAGGCCGGACTGCTTCATCGCTCTGCCGACGGCCTTTTCATTTACATAGGCGTTGGCGGTGTCGATGAGGCGGTAGCCGCACGCCAGCGCGCTTTTGACCGAAGCCTCCGCCTCGTCCGGCGTCAGCAGGAAGGTGCCGATGCCGGCCATGGGCATCCGGATCCCGTTGTTCAAAGTTGCGAATTCCATCGTTCATACATCCTTTCCAGAATTTTGTATCGATTGATGCGAATTGCCGACCCAATCCGGCTGCCATTTTGTTCCAAGAGCAATTATACCACATTCCCCTCAAAAAAGCGGCTACAGATTGTCTGTCTCTTATACACATCTCCGAGCCCACGAGACTGCAGCTAATCTCG
>USBH01000080.1 GCA_900552925.1 uncultured Oscillospiraceae bacterium | reverse complement strand
GTACAGGGGAGAGCGGTGGATGTTTTCCAGAATGACCGCCTTGGTCCGCTCGTTCGTCCAGCTCACATGGCAGACGGCTCTGTTCTGCGGCGGTGTTTCCGTGTCAAACGAAAACGGCGTGACCGGCTCGTCGCCGTTCTGCACCTCGAGCTCCGAAAAGTCGATGGAGGAGCGCAAAACGCGCGCAGGCGTTCCGGTTTTGAAGCGCCGCAGCGCGATGCCGAGCTTTTTCAGCGCGCCCGCAAGCTCGGTCGCCGGGAACATGCCGTCCGGCCCGCCCGCATAGGAGACGTCGCCGACGAAAATGCGCCCACCGAGGAACGTGCCCGTCGCGAGCACAACGGCCCGGCAGGCGTACTGCGCGCCGAGCCGCGTCGTAAGCACCCAGCCTTCCGCCGCGCGCTGCAGGTCGACCACCTCGGCCTGCTTCATCTCGAGGTTCGGGCACAGCTCCAGCTTGTGCTTCATCACGCGGGCGTACCGGTTGCGGTCAATCTGCGCGCGCAGCGAGTGGACGGCCGGCCCCTTGCCGAGGTTCAGCATGCGGCTCTGCAGCGTGCATGCGTCGGCCGTTTTGCCCATCTCCCCGCCGAGCGCGTCGATCTCGCGCACGAGGTGGCCCTTCGCCGTGCCGCCGATGCTCGGGTTGCACGGGCAGTTGCCCACTGCATCCATATTGATCGTAAACACCGCCGTGTGGCAGCCGAGCCGCGCCGCGGCCAGAGCGGCCTCAATGCCCGCGTGCCCCGCGCCGATCACGGCGACGTCGTATTTTCCCGCATCGTAAATCATAGCTTCATCCTTTATCCCAACGCATTCTGTATCGATTGTATCCTGTAACTATCCGTTCCCCGCCGGTCACTTGCCGACGCAGAACTTCTCAAAGACCCGGTCGACGACCGCATCGGAGACGCGCTCGCCGGTCAGCTCGTTCAGCGCCGCGACGGCGCCCTCAAGCGAGACGGTCACGGCGTCCCAGGTCATGCCGCGCAGCAGCGCGTCCTGCGCCTCCTCGATGCACGCCAGCGCGTCCTTTGCGTCCGCGCGCTGCCGCTCCGTGTAGAGGATGCCGTCGTTCGGGTTCAGCTCCGCCGTCTGCAGCACCCGGGCCGCCGCCTCTGCCAGCGCGGAAAGCCCGTCGCCCGAAAGCGCCGAGATCGTCACGACAGCCGGGAAGCGCGCTTCGATCTCCGCCATGTCGATCGCGGCGGGCAGGTCGGACTTGTTGACGACCGCCACGCACGGCGTTTCGCCGATCGCCTCCATCATCGCGCGGTCGTCGTCGTTCAGCGCTTCGCTCGCGTCGAACACCGCAAGCACGAACTGCGCGGTCCTGACGCGGTCGAGCGCGATTTTCACGCCGATCTGCTCGACGCGGTCCTCCGTCTCGCGGATGCCCGCCGTGTCGGCCAGGCGCAGCGGGATCTCGCCGAGCAGCACCGTCTCCTCGACGACGTCGCGCGTCGTGCCCGCAAGGTCGGTCACGATCGAGCGCTCGCAGCCCGCGAGCAGGTTCATCAGCGTCGATTTTCCGGCGTTCGGCTTGCCGGCGATCACGGTCACGACGCCCTCGCGCAGGACGCGGCCGCCGTCAAAGCTGCGGATCAGCGCTTCGAGCGCATCGTGCCCGGCGGAAAGCCGTTCTTTCAACATGTTTTCGTCGACCTGTGGAATGTCGTCGTCCGGGTAGTCCGCCCAGGCCGCCAGATGCGCGCCGACGTCGGTCAGGTCGTCGCGGATCGCCGCGATCCGCCGGGAAAGCGCGCCGTCGTGCCCGGCCTGCGCCGCCTTCATCGCCTCGCGCCCCTGCGCGGAGATCAGCTCCATCACGGCCTCCGCCTGCGCGAGGTCCATCTTGCCGTTCAGAAACGCGCGGCGCGTGAACTCGCCCGGCGCAGCCGGCGCGGCGCCGGCCGCGAACACCGCCTGCAAAACCGTCTTCAAAATGAACAGGCCGCCGTGGCAGGAGAGCTCCACGACGTCCTCGCCGGTGAAGCTCTTCGGCGCGGCGAAAACCGTCGCGATGCATTCGTCGAGCCGCGCGCCGCTTTCGTCCTGTACATGGCCAAAGCGGCAGGTGTACCCGGCCGCCTCGGAAAGCGTTTCGCCGGACGCCGCCCGGAACACCCGGTCGCCGACGGCGCGGGCCTCACTGCCGGAAATCCGGATGATCCCGATGCCGCCCGGCGCCGCGGCCGTAGAAATTGCTGCGATGGTTTTCATGCTCTTACCTCTTATATAAAATATAAATCTATTTTCCGTTTTTGCGCTGTTTTCGGCGCACAAGGAGATAGGCGGCCGCCCAGACCGCAAGGACGGGAAGCATCAGCACTCCCCGTTTTTTCTGATTATAACACGCGCGGCCCGCTTGCGCCACCCCTGATTTCGGCAAAAAAGAAGAACCTCCTTCGAGGCTCTTCTCCGTGCCGGATGTTCCGGGTTTATTTCTTTTCGATCTTGCCGTACAGCGTCGTCACGTCGTCGAGGACGCGGGGCGCTGCGGGCTGGGTCTGCTGCGCCGGACGGGACGGGCGGTTCTCCCTGCGGGAGGACTTGCCGCCGCGGTTGTATCCGCCCTTGCCGCCTTTGCCGCGGCGGTTGTCGCGCTTCGGCAGGCGTTCGCCGCCCTCGGGGCCGATCACGACGTGGCGGGCGAGGTCTTCGCCCTCGCTCCAGGACTTCGCGCCCTCCACGGTCTGCACGGCCGTGTGGATGATGCGGCGCTCATACGGGTTCATCGGCTCCAGCGACGTGTTGCGGCCGGTCTTAACGGCGCGGGCCGCCATCTTCCTGCCGAGGTTTTCCAGCGTTTCCTTGCGCTTCTCGCGGTAGTTGCCGACGTCCAGCGTGATGCGGTAGTACGAATCGTCCACATGGTTCGCCACAAGCGAAGCGAGATACTGGAGCGAATCGAGCGTCTCGCCGCGGTGCCCGATGATGAAGCCGATGTCCTCGCCGGTCAGCACCAGCTCCGCGCCGGCGTCGACCTCGCGGATCTCGATCTCCACGTCTGCAAGGCCCATCGCGCCGAGGACCGAGCGCAGATAAGCGGCCGCCACATCCGCAGGCGTTTCGCGGATGAACGCGCGCACCTTGGCCGGGCTGCCGCCGAACAGGCCGAAGCGCTTTTTCTCCGGAAGCTCCAGAATCTCAAATTCCGCTTCCGCCGTGTCTACGCCGAGCTGCGCGCACGCGTTGGCATGCGCCTCTTCAACCGTCGCGCCCGTTGCAATTGCTTCTTTTACCATTGCTTCTACATCCTTTCGATTTTGAATACCATGTATCTTATCCCGTTCAGAAGTGAAAGGAGGTGGGATAGTCGGCCGGTTTATTTTTTGCTTCCCATGTAGTCGGAAGCCGATCCTTTATTCTTCTGCCCGCCGGACTTTTTGCCGCCGGACTTCTTGTTCGAATGGCTCGCCTGCCGGTTCGCCTGCGCCATGTTCTTCGCCTCAATCTTATCGGCGATCTGCTTCTGGATATCCGCGGGCAGGGGCTTTACCTTCTCCTCCGCCTGCAGCAGCGTCACGTAGCGGCTCGCTTCGGAATGGGCGGAAACCTGCTCCGCCGAGTAGTACTTGTGCTGAATCAGCGACTGCACAAAGCTGACCAGCGCGGAAATGATCCCGTAGAAGCCGACGGCGCCGGGCATGATGAACGCCCAGTACGCGGAGAGCAGCGGCATGCCGTAGAGCATGACCTTCATGCATCCGCCGCCCGCGGCCTGCTGCTGCGGCTGCAGCTTCTGCATGATGAACGTCTGGCCCCAGTAGGTGACGAGCGCCAGCACCGGGATCAGCCACATCATCGAGGCGAACGAGGAGGTGTTCGGCGAGGCGAGCAGGTCGAGGCCCGCAAACTTGAAGCCGTGGCTGAACGACTCGATCTTCGCCAGGTCCTCGGCCGAGAACATCGTCAGGTAATCCTTGAGCTCGGCGAAATTCTTGACGATGTCGAGCTCGATGTACTGGCTCGTGCTCGCGACGCCGGGGATGCGCGTGACGAACTCGGTCGCCTTCGCGATCGAATCGCTCGCGACGTGCAGCGTGTTCGAAAGCGGGAAAATAACGGAATAGTAAATGCCGAGCATGATCGGCAGCGGGAGCAGCGTCGTCAGGCATCCGCCGCCGGGGTTGACGCCTTCCTTTTCATACAGCTTCTGCAGCTCCTCGTTGTACTTCATCTTGTCGTTGCCGTAGCGCGCCTGCAGCTCTTTCTGCTTGGCCGCAAGACGCGACTGCGCTGCCATGCTTTTCTGCGACTTGATCGAGAAGGGGAACACGAGCGCCTTGACAATGATCGTGAACAGGATAATCGCCACGCCGTAGTTCTGGAAAATCGTGTAAAGGAACCACAGCAGGTAGCCGAATATGCTGCCAAAGAAATTAAAAATCTGCATCATAGTTTTAAATCAAATCCTTCCCGGATCAAACCTTGTTCTTTTTTTCGGGAACGGGGTCATAACCGCCCCTTGAAAACGGGTTGCAGCGCAGAATGCGCCACAGCGCGAGCAGGCCGCCCTTCAGCGCGCCGAAGCGCTCGACCGCCTCAAGCCCGTATTGCGAGCAGGTGGGTATGTATTTGCAGCAGCCCCGCGTTCCGGCCGGCCGGAGCTTCTGGTAAAGCCGGATCAGGCCGATCAGGATATTTTTCGGTGCGAACCGCTTCATGTCCGCTTCTCCGAAGCCGTTTTCTCCGGCTTCGCCCTGTTTTTGGCTGCAGAAACAAGCACGCCGAGTTCCTCCAGCGCGCTTGTCATTTCCGTCAGGACTGTCCCACAGTGCATGAACGGTGTTTTTCCGCGCGATACCAGCACAATATCCACGCCGGGCCGGATGGCCGGGTACAGCGTGCGCGCGCTTTCGCGCAGCAGCCTGCGGGCGCGGTTCCGCTTGACTGCATTGCCGATTTTCTTGCTTGCCGTAATGCCGATGCGCGGCGCGGCGCCGCCCCGCTTCATGCAGTAGGCGACGAGCGAAGGGCGCACGGCGCTCTTCCCGCGGGCATAAACGCGCCGGAATTCATAGTTTTCCGTCAGGGGTACGATAATATCCATAAAGCTCCCAATCCATGCGCTGCAGGCAAAACAAAGAAAGGCCACACGGCGGTGACCTTCAAAGCATACATCAATACGTTAAACGTGCTCTGCCCTTTGCTCTGCGACGCGCCAGGACCTTGCGTCCGTTGCGTGTAGACATTCTCTTTCTGAAGCCATGCTCCTTCTTTCTGTGGAGCTTCTTCGGCTGATAGGTTCTCAGCATATCAAAAACCCTCCTTTCGCGAGGTTACTTTGCGAAATCCGAATATCGCAGTCGGTTACAGTTAAGCATTATACCTTAAAACCTTAGAATCTGTCAACCTTTTTTCCGGTTTTTATTTGTAAAAAAACTGCCGGCCGCGGCGCGCGTCCATATTCTGCGCCCCACCTTTTCAAAACCACAGAATATAGAGGCGAAAACGGCGCGGCGCGCAGCGCCAAAAAACGGCGCGCGCACTTTTCAACATTCGGCGGAATTTCTGTGGACAACCCGGCCGTTTTATGCTACACTATATATTAGTATTTTATCGTCAAAATGCAGGAGCACCGCAGTTTTTCCCTGTTTTCCGCACGGAAAGCGCGCTGCGCCGGCTGAACGACGTGCTGGGATACCGAGAACACGGGAGAAAGGGAAAACAGGAAAATGGAATCGTTTTTTGAAGCATGGGACCTGATCTGCGAAAACTGCAGAAAGCATGTCACCGACGTGAGCTATGAAACTTTTTTCAGCAAGCTCAAGCCAATCTCGCTCGATTTTGAAGAGGGCGTCGCGATCATCGAGGCGCCGAACGAATTTCACAAGGCGACGATCGAGCGCGGCTTTGCCAATTATCTGAAGGACGCCGTGCAGAGCGTGCTCGGCCCGGGCATCACCTACAAGCTCGTCACCCCGATCGAAAAGAAAGAGCGGAAAGAGGTCGAGGAGAACGACGAGTACGAATACACCTTCGAGACGTTCATCGAGGGCAGCTCGAACAAATTCGCCTGCGCCGCCTGCCGCTACGTCGCGAAGGAGCCGGCGAAAAACTACAATCCGCTGTTCATCTACGGCAACTCCGGCCTCGGCAAGACGCACCTGCTGAACGCGGTCGGCCACGAGCTGAAAAAGAACTTCCCCGAAAAGACGATCATCTACGTCAAGGGCGACCAGTTCGCGAACGAGCTGATCGAATCCATCCGTGCCGGTACGACGGCCGGCTTCCGCGAAAAGTACCGCAAGGCCGACGCGCTCCTGATCGACGATATTCAGTTCATCGCGGGCAAGGAGTCGACGCAGGAGGAGTTCTTCCATACCTTCAATACGCTTTACGAATCGAAAAAGCAGATCGTCCTGACGAGCGACCGGCCGCCGCGCGACATCGCGACGCTCGAGGACCGTCTGAAGACGCGCTTCGAGTGGGGCCTGACCGCCGACGTGCAGCCGCCGGATTTTGAAACGCGCATGGCGATCATCAAGCGAAAGGCCGAGCTCGTCGGCCTCACCGTGCCGGACAACGTCTGCGAATTCATCGCAGTCAAGCTCAAGAGCAACATCCGCCAGCTCGAGGGCACCGTCAAGAAGCTCAAGGCGATCCACCTCGTCGAGGGCGCGACCCCGACGATCAACACCGCGCAGCGCGCGATCAGCGACATCGTCAACAACGACCAGCCGACGCCGGTCACGGTCGGCAAGATCATCGAGGAGGTCGCCCGCACGTACGGCGTCTCCCCCGAGGACATCAAGTCCTCGAAGCGCAACGCGAACATCTCGTTCGCCCGCCAGATCTCGATGTACATAGTGCGCGAGATCACGCAGATGCCGATGGTCGAGATCGGCAAGGAGTTCGGCGGCCGCGACCACTCGACGGTCGTGTACGCGATCCAGCAGATCGAAGAGAAAACCAAAAAGGACCCCGTCACCAAAGCCACGGTCAGCGACATCATCAAGAACATCCGCGACCGCTGAGCCCCGGCGGCGGGCGGTCCGCCGAAACCGGTTTTCCACGAAATCCTAAACAAATTTTCAACATTTCACACAGAGTTTTCAACCGACCTGTGGAATAAAAAAAGTCTTCCACATTCTCCACATTTCTTCCACAGCCGGAAATGAAAAACTTTTTTGGCTTTTTCGGCCTAAGAAAGCCACTTTTCAAAATTTCCCACAATTGCACACCCCCTACGGCTACTGCTAAATTTAATACTAAGAGTAATAATAAATAAAGAGGGCAGCCCCGCCACCCTACGTTCATGCAGCCTGGCCGCAGGCATCCTGCAAAATGCAATCAGAAGGAGCGATAAAAATGAAATTTACGATAGATAAGCGCATTTTGACCGAAGCCGTCGGCAACCTGCAGCGCGCGGTTTCCACAAAAACGTCGATCCCCGCGCTCGAAGGCATTCTGATCCGCACCGACGTGGAAAAAATCATCCTCTCCGCCTACGACCTCGAAATCGGCATGCAGACCGAGCTGCCCGCAGTCATCTCCGCGCCCGGCGCGATCATCCTGACCGCCAGGCTGTTCTCCTGTCTCTTATACACATCTCCGAGCCCACGAGACTGCAGCTAATCTCG
>USBH01000079.1 GCA_900552925.1 uncultured Oscillospiraceae bacterium | reverse complement strand
GATAAGCTCGACTGCTGCGTGGCGCTCATCAAAAATGCGCGCAGCAGCAAGCTCGGCCGCAAGGACATCATCAAGATCGAAGGCGACATCCACATCAACTTCGACGTGCTCGGCTTCATCGACAACCACATCACGGTCTGCACGATCCGCGACGGCGCGCTCGTCAAGAAGGAAAACATCGTGCTGCCCAAGCAGCTGAAAAACGTGATCCGCTGCAAGAATCCGCGCTGCATCACGAGCTCGGAAGAGGGCATTGACCAGATCTTCACGCTCTGCGACGAAAAGACGCACCGTTACCGCTGCATCTACTGCGAGCAGGAGTACAAGCACCATGCGTAAGGGCGGCCGCGGGCGCGAAGCAGCCGAGGTGCGGAAAAAGCGCAGGAACCGCGAGTTCCTCGTGGCGTCGATTTTGACGGCGCTCAACCTCCTGCTTTCCATCGCCCTGCGCATATCGGACCGGAAGCGGACGCTGCAGGCGATCCGCGAGTCGGATAAGCTCACGGTGCTGTACACGGGCGAAAAGACGACGAAAACCGAATAGATCCGGGACCGCTTCGAAAGGGACGGGACGGCCGGCGTCTGCGCCGGGCTGTCTCCGCCAAAGCTGCGGAACCCGATGCAAAAAACGGAAGCACTGCTGCAATCTATTGCACAGTGCTTCCGTTTTTCGTTTTATGTTCTTTTTGTGTGCGTTTCTGCACGGAAAACCGGGGACGCGCCCGGCGCGCCGGCTGCGTGTCATTCCGCCGTGTGCCCCGTCAGGGGGAAGTGCGTGCGGCGGTACGCGTGCGACGTCATGCCGTACGCGCGCTTGAACGCGCGGATGAAGCTGCTCGCGCTGCAGTAGCCCTCGTGCCAGTGCGGCGCGACCAGCGTTTTCGGCGCGTCGGAATTGTTCTGGAGAAAGCACAGCCGCTTGTCGGCGTGCAGCCATATCCGTTCCTCATAAACCGGCATCCCGGTCCTCCTTTCCACTGGAATATCAAATATTGGACATTATATATCATATTTGGGGCTCGGAAGTCAAGTCCGCGCGGCTTATACTTGTAGTGGAAATAAACTCAACCAAAGGGGGAAACGCAAATGCGTACACCAGACTTTGAAAACAACACGCTGCGCGTTCTGCGCGGCGAGAAACCGGAGCGCGTCCCGCTGTTCGAGCTGTTCATGAACGACCCGATCTATACCCGGCTGGCCGGGCACGGCCTGCAGGAGGACACGCAGCTCGGCCATATGCGGCTGATTGTCGACGCGATGGCGGCGGCCGGCTACGACTACGCGACCTGCAACATCCTCGATTTCCATTTCCCGCAGAAGGCGCGCGCGAAGGCGGCGACGGAATCGCTGAACGGCCAGGCGACGATCACCGACTGGGAGACCTTTGAGGCGTACAAATGGCCGAACGCGGCCGAGAGCGATTACACCCTGCTCGAGAAGATCAAGCCTTATCTGCCCGAGGGCATGAAGCTGATGGTCATGGGGCCGTGCGGCGTTCTGGAAAACGTCATTTCGCTTGTGGGCTACGACAACCTCTGCTACATGCTTTTCGAGGAGCCCGAACTCGTGCAGGCGATTTTCGACCACGTCGGCGCGGGGCTCGTGTCGTATTATGAACAGGTCGTCGACGCGGACACCGTCGGCTTCCTCTGCTCGAACGACGACTGGGGCTTCAACACCCAGACCTTCCTGAGCACGGCGGACATGCGCAAGTACGTTTTCCCGTGGCACAAAAAGATCGTCGAGGTTGCGCACAGCCACGGCAAGCCCTGCATCCTGCACTCGTGCGGCTACTTCAACGACGTCCTCGAAGACGTGATCGAGGACATGCAGTACGACGGGCGCCACTCCTATGAGGACAACATCATGCCGGTGGAGGACGCCTATGAGCTGATGAACGGCCGCATCGCCGTGCTGGGCGGCATAGACATGAACTTCCTCGTCAGCGGAACGCCGGAGGCGATCTACGACCGCGCCCGCGCGATGCTGGAGCGCACGGCCGACCGCGCCGGCTACATGCTGGGCAGCGGAAACAGCATCCCGGAGTACGTCCCGCACGAGAACTACCTCGCGATGATCCGCGCGGCGCTCGATATGGACCGCTGATGAAAGATTCTGCGCGCGCCTTACCGGCTGTTCCAGCGCAGCTCGCGGTACTGCAGCGGCGTGCAGCCGTATTCGCGGCGGAAGTTGCTGATGAAGCTGCCGGAGGAGGAGAAGCCGGATTTTTCGGCGATCTCCTCCACGCGCCGGTCGCTGAATTCGAGCATCTGCGCGGCGTTTAACAGCCGGTACCGCGTCAGGTACTGGTGCGGTGTGCTGCCGGTCTCCTTCTTGAACGCGCGGATGAGGTGCTCGGTGGAGACGAAAAGCGACTGCGCGAGCGCGTCGAGCGTGACGGGCTCGCGGAAGTGCTTCTTCATATAGCGGATCGCGCGCCCCGAGAGCGTCTCGTCCTCGGGCCTGCGGCGGAGCTGGATGACCATGTGGTGCAGCAGCTCGCTGAGCTGCTGGGAAATCAGCCACTCGCTGCCGCGCTCGCGCTGCGTGCACAGGCGCATCAGCGATTCCATGCGCTGCTGGTATTCGTATTCCGGCTCAAACTGCGTCAGGTACGAGCCGATGGGCGCCGCGACGTCCAGAAAGTTCGCCGCCGCATCGCCGTAGGGGTGGATCCAGTAAAATTCCCAGAGGCCGTCCTTCGGTGTGAAATAGCTGTTCGGCAGGCCGCGCGGGATAAAGGCGATCGTCCCGGCCGTCAGATTGTATTCCCGGCCCTCCAGCAGCAGCACGCCGCGGCCCTTCGTCGTGATCAGCACGAGGTGGGTCTCGCAGCCGTTCGGCCGCGTGATGCGGTAGAGGTCGTTGCACCGGTGCCAGCCGATGGTGTGCAGCGAAAACAGGGACCGGCTCTGCGGCGTCGGCAGCAGCGTGACCATCCGGACCAGCCCGAAATCACCGTTCTCATGGTACATAAATCTTTCGCCCCTAATTCTAAAAAATTGATTGGAAATTACGGAAAATTGATACTTTTGCCCAAACGGATTGCGCTTTTTCCCGTTTTGCACTACGATGAAGGCACATTAGGGAAGGAGGCGTTGCCCCATGACTTCATGGGAACGATTCAAACGCATGTATGAGCACCGGGAGGCCGACCGTATCCCGATCATCGACGAGCCGTGGAGCGGCACGCTGCGCCGCTGGCGCCGGGAGGGAATGCCCGAGGGCATGGACTGGTGCGATTACTTCGATGTCGACAAGCTCGGCATCATCAACATCGACATCTCGCCGCGCATGCCGGAGATCACGCTGGAGGAGACCGACCGGTACTACATCCGCACTTCGCCGTGGGGCGTGACGATGAAGCATTTCAAGGAAGAGGATTCCACGCCGGAATTTCTCGATTTCACCATCACGACGCAGGAGGCGTGGGACCAGGCCAAAAAGCAGATGACGCTGGAAGACGACCGCATCCCGTGGGAGATGCTTCGGCAGAACTACGACAAATGGCGCGCCGAGGGGCGCTGGATCCGCGCGGTCTTCTGGTTCGGCTTCGACGTGACGCATTCCTGGATGATGGGCACGGAAAACACGCTCATCGCGATGATGGAGGAGCCGGAGCTCGTCGAGGACATGTTCGACACGTACCTCAGCCGCTGCGAAACGCTTTTTTCGCGCATCTGGGACGCCGGCTACCATTTCGACGAAATCTTCTGGTACGACGACATGGGCTACAAGGGAACCACCTTTTTCTCGCCGAACATGTACCGCAGCATGCTGCAGCCGTACCACAAGCGCGCGGTGGACTGGGCGCACAACCGCGGCATCTACGCGCAGCTGCATTCCTGCGGCGACGTGATGACGCTGCTGCCCGACATCGTGGCGACCGGCGTGGACGCGCTCAACCCGCTGGAGGTCAAGGCCGGCATGGATGCGTTCAAGATCAAAAAGGAGTACGGCGACAGGCTCGTCCTGCACGGCGGCATCAACGCGGTGCTCTGGAACGACAAGGACGCGATCCTCGAAGAGATCGACCGGAAGGTGCCGGTCCTCAAGGAAAACGGCGGCTTCATTTTCTCCTCCGACCACTCGATCCCGAACAGCGTCTCGCTCGAGAACATGAAGGCGATCGTCGAGGAGGTCAAGCGCGTCGGCCGCTACTGATTGCGGTTTATGCACTTCAGTATACAATGCGCGGCAGGATTTTTCAAGCCTGCGCGGAGAAAGGGTGAGGCTTATGACGCACCGGGAACGCGCCGCCGCGGCGCTGACCCTTCAGGTCCCCGACCATGTCCCGACCTTCGAGCTTGAGTTCCAGCTTGCGGAGGAGATGTTCGGCAAGCCGCTGCTTCCGCCGGAGCTGGAGCCGGGGAACATCGAAAAGCTCTCCAGTTTGGAGCGCGAGCGGAAGATCTGTGAGATGGCCGAGTACACGGCGTACGTTTACCGGGAGCTCGACTATTCGATCATCCCGCTGATGATGATCGGCGACTTTGATTACTGGCAGGCGCAGGGGAAGCTGCCGCCGGAGTTCGAGCTGTACGCGCGGTACGTGCGCGCGTTTACAGAGGGCAAAGTGCTGCTCGCCCACCACGGAGACGGCACCTATTCGATCCCGGACGGCAACGACATGTATGCGTTTGCGTATCGCATCGCGGACGACCCCGAGGGCGTCTGCGCGCAGGCGCAGCGGATGGCCGACGCGGCGATCGAGCGCAACAAGCGGCTGCATGAGGCGGGCATCGACGTGCTTTTGCTCTGCAGCGACTACTGCTACAACAGCGGCCCGTTCCTTTCCCCGGCCATGTTCCGGCAGTTCATCCAGCCGTATCTGTACCGGATTATTCAGGCGGGCCGGGCGGACGGCCAGTTCACCATCAAGCACACGGACGGCAACATCATGCCGATTCTCGACCAGCTTGTCGAGTGCGGGCCGCATGCGCTGCACTCGCTCGACCCGATGGCCGGCGTCGACATCCGCGAGGTCAAGCGCCTCGTCGGCGACAGGGTCTGCCTCTGCGGCAACGTGCACTGCGCGGCGCTGCAGACCGGCACCGAGGAAGAGGTTGTCGCCAGCGCCGAATACTGCCTGACCTACGGCAAGCCGCACGGCGGGTACATTTTCTGCACGAGCAACGTCCCCTTCAAGGGGATGCCGCCCGAACGCTACCGGCTCATCCTCGACGTCTGGAAGCGGATGCGGGCATATTGAGAAGAAAATTCCAACGACAATACAGGGAGGAAATCACAATGGATTTACATGAAATTTCTGTTCAGCTTCAGGCCGGCAAGGCGAAGATCGTCAAGGGCCTCGTCCAGCAGGCGATCGACGAAGGCGTTCCGGCGCAGGAGATCCTCGAAAAGGGCCTTCTGGACGGCATGAACGTCATCGGCGAAAAGTTCAAGAACAACGAGGTCTTTGTGCCCGAGGTCCTGATCGCGGCGCGCGCCATGAACCAGGGCGTTGCGCTGCTCAAGCCGCTTCTGGCAGAGGCTGGCGTCAAGGCCTCCGGCAAAGTCTGCATCGGCACGGTGCAGGGCGACCTGCACGATATCGGCAAGAACCTCGTCAAGCTGATGCTCGAGGGCAAGGGCCTTGAGGTCATCGACCTCGGCACGGACGTCGCGCCGGAAACCTTTGTGCAGACGGCGATCGACCAGAACTGCCAGATCATCTGCTGCTCCGCGCTGCTGACCACCACGATGGGCGTCATGGCCGACGTCGTCAAGGCGGCCGAGTCGGCAGGCATCCGCGACAAGGTCAAGATCATGATCGGCGGCGCGCCGGTGAACCAGGCGTTCTGCGACCAGATCGGCGCCGACGTCTACACCTCCGACGCCGCGAGCGCTGCGGAAGCGGCGGTCGCACTCTGCGGCTGAGAAGGGGAGACGCAGCCGATGAATATTCGTGAACTTCTGTGGGAGGCCGCCCGCTCGGAGACGCAGCGCGCTCTGCCGATCCTTTCGTTTCCCGCAGTGCAGAAGATGGACGCCACCGTCGGGCAGCTCGTCAAGGACGCGGCGCTGCAGGCGCAGGCGATGGAGATCGTGGCGCGCGATACCGATACGCTCGCTGCCGTGAGCCTGATGGACCTTTCCGTCGAGGCGGAAGCCTTCGGCGCGAAGGTGCGCTTCGCCGAGAACGAGGTGCCGGCCGTCACGGGCCAGCTCGTGGCCGATGAGGACGACGCCGACGCGCTCGAAGTGCCCGATCTGGAAGCCGGGCGTGCGAAAATCTGCGCGGAGGGCGTGCGCCTTGCGAAGCAGCGCATCCGGACGAAGCCCGTCCTTGCCGGCATGATCGGCCCGTACTCGCTGGCCGGCCGGCTGATGGACGTGACGGAGATCCTTTACATCTGCTACGACGAGCCGGAGACCGTCCACAAGGTTCTGGAAAAGGCGACGGCGTACCTGATCCGCTACGGCGGCCTTCTGAAGGAGACCGGCGCGGACGGCATCGTGCTGGCCGAGCCGCTTGCCGGCATCCTCAGCCCAGATATGGCGGAGGAATTCTCCGTCCCCTATGTGCAGCGCATCATCGAGGCGCTGCAGGACGAGAACTTCGGCATCATCTACCACAACTGCGGCAACTCCGTGTCCAGCATGCTCGAGCCGATCTTTGCGCAGGGCGCCGCGGCGTATCACTTCGGCAATGCGGTCGAGATGAAGGCCGTGCTCGCCGCCACGCCGGAAGACGTGCTGTGCATGGGCAATATCGACCCGGCCGGGCAGTTTGCCATGGGCACGCCGGATTCCATCCGTGCGGCAACCAAAGCGCTGCTCGCGGACTGCGGCGGCTGCAAAAACTTTGTGCCCTCTTCCGGCTGCGACATTCCCGCGCACGCCAAGTGGGAGAATATCGACGCCTTCTTTGAGGCGCTGAACGACTGATCAAGGCGGAAATGGCGCCGGCAGTGCATTCTGCCGGGGCCATCTCTGTAAGTGGGAGGAATTTACGATATGCAGAACGAGGAGTTGATCCGGCTGGCGCTGGAAAACGGCGCGGACAAGGCGCAGGTCATCGCGCAGCAGCAGATCGTGATGTCGCCGGTTTTCCGTGAAATCTGCGAGAGCAACGGCTGCGGCAATTACGGGAAGTGCTGGATGTGCCCGCCGGACGTCGGCGAGATCCATGCGCTGATGGAGAAGGTGCGCCGGTATCCGTACGGCCTTCTGTACCAGACGATTTCGGAAATCGAGGACAGCTTCGACATCGAGGGCATGGCCGAAAGCGGGCGGGCGCATGCGCAGGTCAGCCAGAAAATCCAGAAGGCCGTGCTGCCGGTGCTCGGCGGCGAAATCCTGCACCTGACCTGCGGCGGCTGCCGGCTGTGCGCGACCTGCGCCAAGCGGGACGGCCAGCCCTGCCGCCATCCGGACGACGCTTTGCCGTCGCTGGAAAGCTACGGCATCGACGTCTACCACACGGCGAAGGACACGGCGCTCCGCTATATCAACGGCGAGAACACCGTGACGTATTTCGGCATGGTGCTGTTCGGGGAGTGTGCGCCATGTCGGAGCTGATTATTGTTCAGGACGGCCGCAAAACGCGCGTCGCCTTTTCGGGGGAGGAAAAACTCAGCGCCCTTCTGCAGCGCGCCGGCATGTATATGGCGCATCCCTGCGGCGGGCGCGGCAGCTGCGGCAAATGCGCCGTGACGGTGGAGGGCGCGGTCTCCGCGCCGAATGACAG
>USBH01000078.1 GCA_900552925.1 uncultured Oscillospiraceae bacterium | reverse complement strand
GATCTACACCGTCTAATTCGTCGGCAGCGTCAGATGTGTATAAGAGACAGTCCATCGTGTTCTTCAACTTCCGCCCGGACCGCGCGCGTGAGATCACCCGCACGTTCGTCGACCCGGATTTCACCGGCTTCGAGCGCAAGAAGGGTTTCTTCCCGGTCAACTACGTCTGCATGACGCAGTACGACGCGACGATGCCGAACGTCGAGATCGCCTTCAAGCCGCAGAGCCTGAAGAACACGCTCGGCGAGTACGTTTCCGACAAGGGCCTGCAGCAGCTGCGCATCGCCGAAACCGAGAAGTACGCGCATGTGACGTTCTTCTTCAACGGCGGCGTCGAGAAGCAGTACCCGGGCGAGGACCGCATCCTCGTCAATTCCCCGAAGGTCGCGACGTACGACCTCCAGCCGGAAATGAGCGCCTATGAGGTCACGGACAAGATGGTCGAGGCCGTCAAGTCCGGCAAATACGACATGATCATCCTGAACTTCGCGAACTGCGACATGGTCGGCCACACCGGCGTGTTTGACGCGGCGAAGGCGGCCGTCGAGGCTGTCGACACCTGCGTCGGCCGCGTCGCGGCGGCTGTCGACGAGATGGGCGGCGTGCTGCTCATCACCGCCGACCACGGCAACGCGGATAAGATGGTGGACACGGACGGCGAGCCGTTCACCGCGCACACCACGAACCCGGTTCCGTTCTGCGTCGTCGGCTATCCGTGCACGCTCCGCGAGGGCGGCGTGCTGGCGGACATCGCGCCCACGATGCTGAAGATCATGGGCCTCCCGCAGCCGGAGGAAATGACCGGCAAGAGCATCATCCTCTGATCGGTCCCCGAAAAATAAAGCAAACAGGGAGCAAAGCCGTTTCCCGCGGTTTTGCTCCCTTTGCTTTTGCACGCGACAGCCGTCTTTTTTGTTGCATTCCGCGAATCCTTTGCCAAGTCTTTGCCAGTTTTTCAATATATTCGTTTACTTTTTGGTATAAATATGTTAATATAATTTTAACGAACTGCGCGCAGCCCCCGTCCGCCCGAAACCATTTTTCCCACTCGGAAACAAAAAAGGAGGTTGTCCCGATGAAACGCACGAAGCCTGTAAAAAAGATGCTTGCAGCCCTGTCCGTACTCCTGCTCCTGCTCTTCTGCACCGCCTGCAGCCCGCAGACATCCGGCGACCCGAACAATGAATTCGTCTTCGGCGAGGACGGCTATGCGTTCGGGCCGACGCCGTACGGCAGCACGCTGGAAGAGGTGAAAACCGCCATCGGCTGCGAAATGGTAGACCTCGGGGAAAACCCGGTCACCGAGCCGTTCGAGTATTCCAGCTACACGACACCGCAGGCGACCGTCAAGCTCGCCGGCCTGACGAGCCGCGTGGACGCGCAGTTCACCGAGGAGGACGGCCTGTTCGCGATCACGTACAATTCTTCGATCACCCCAGACCAGCGCGAGCGTTTCCTCGAATTATACAGGAAGCACTACGTCAGCCTGTTCGGCGAGCCGACCGAGGAATCCACCGCCGATACCGGCTGGACCACACTCCTTTGGGAGGACGCGGAGAGCGGCACGGTTTTCGCGATCCAGGTCGACGGCCGCGCCGCTGACGAAGAATATGATGAACGCACCTACGCGGTCGCGCTCGGCGCTTATCAAAAATGGCGGTACGTGGAGGCCGGCGCTGACAGTTAACAAATAGACATTCAATCAAAAGCGGGCGGCTTCGGCCGTCCGCTTTTGCGTTGCTTTGCGCGCCGCGATGTGGTATACTGCTTGTAACCCAAATAGGAGAGGAGAACCGCTATGTATGCACACCATGCCGAATCCCTGCAGAACATGATCGACTATTTCAGCGGGCGCGAGGAGATCATCGCGCTCGTCTTCGGCGGCAGCGTCGCCAAGGGCTGCGAGCGCCCGGACAGCGACCTCGACGCGATGGTCGTCGTGACCGACGAATACTACGCGCAGCGCGAAAAGGAAAACCGCGTAACCGAAACCATTTCCGGCTACTGCACGTATGAGGGCGGCTATTTCGACGTGAAATACATGACCAAAGCCTTCATTGCGGCCGCCGCCGACCACGCGAGCGAGCCGACGCGCAATTCCTTCATCGGCGCCCGCGTGCTGTTCTCCCGCGACCCGGAGATCCCGGGCATCGTCGCCCGCATCCCGGTCTTTCAGAAGCAGGAGCGCGCGGACAAGGAGCTTTCGTTCTTCGCCAACCTGATGCTCAACTACCACTATTTCTGGAAGGCCTGCGAACCGGACGGCTACATGCGCCTGCACGTGGCCGGGCAGATCGTCTACAGCATTTACCGGATGATCCTGCAGGAAAACGAGATCCTGTTCCCGTGCAACCGCCGCCTCGAGGAGTTCGTGGAGAACGCGCCGAAAAAGCCGGAAAACATCGTCTCCCTGTGCCGGGCGTTCTGCCGCGAGCAGTCCGACGCGCTGTGCGACGCCGTCTATCAGGCGTTCATCGGCTGGACGAGCTTCGACACCAAAACGGATTACAACGCCCTGCTCTCCCGCTATTCGCTCGATTACGAGCAGTGGTGGAACGTCCCGCGCCCGCACGTGGACGAATACTGATGGACGCCGGCCGCACAAACGCAAATCCTTCCCCCTGGAGTTCCCGCTTATGTTGAAAATTCAAAATGTCGGCGCTTTTCCCGGCGGCGACGCTTTCCTGCTCGACGACGGCAACGGCGCCTGCCTGCTCGATACCGGCTTCGGCTTCTGCGGCGAAGCGCTTGCCGTCCACGTGCGCCGCGCTCTGGCAGAGCGCCCGCTGGACGCCATCCATCGTTTTAAACCGTATCCCCGAAGAAGCCCGCGCGGCGCTTCGGGGATATTTTTATGCGCATCCCGTCCTTTTATGAAAGATTTGTAAACAATTTGAAATGAAGTGATTTTCTTCTTGACTATTGGCCCCCGCCGAGTAAAATAGTTTGTATAAATAACTGTTTAAATTAATAACGGTTGCTTTTGCATCCGTTTAAAAGGAGGAAGGCGATACACCATGTATCAAAGCAATGCGCTTTTAGCCAATATCCGGCGCATGATCAAGCTGTACGACAGCATGCTCAAGCCGGTCTGCAGCCGGTACGGCCTGGTGCCGATCGAGGCGACGATCATCAGCTTCCTGTTCAACCACCCGGGGCGGGACACGGCCGCCGACATCGTGGATCTGCGGATGCTCTCCAAGAGCAACGTATCGCAGGCCGTCGAGAGCCTGATCCAGAAGTCGCTGCTCCAGCGGCGGCAGGACACGGCCGACCGCCGCCGCATCCACCTGCTTCTGACCGCAGAGGCCACGCCCATAACGGCGGAGATCGAAAAGGTCCGCGCGTCGTTCCACAAAAAGATCTTCCGGGGCTTTACGGAGGAAGAGCAGCGGCTGTTCACCGAATTTAACGAGCGGATCGCCGAAAACACTAAACGCACAGAAGGAGAAATCACCGTATGAACGAAGACAAAGACTTTCTCGGGAAGGAGCCGGTCGGAAAGCTCCTGCTGAAGCTGGCCCTTCCCACCGTAACCGCACAGATCATCAACATGCTTTACAACATCGTGGACCGCATCTACATCGGGCATATCCCCGAGATCGGCGAAGCAGCGCTGACCGGCGTCGGCGTCTGCATGCCGCTGATCATGATCGTGACCGCGTTCTCCGCCTTTGCCGCCTACGGCGGCGCGCCGCGCGCCTCGATCTACATGGGGCAGGGCGACCACGATTCCGCCGAAAAAACGCTGGGCAACTGCTTCGCCGTGCAGTTCATCATTTCGGTGCTGCTGACGGCGGCGCTGCTGCTCTGGAACCGGGATTTCCTGATGGCGTTCGGCGCCAGCGATAAAACCATCGGGTACGGCGTAGAGTACATGAACATCTACGCCATCGGCACGATCTTCGTCCAGATGACGCTCGGTATGAACGCGTTCATCACCGCGCAGGGCTTTGCCAGGACCGGCATGTTCTCGGTGCTCATCGGCGCCGTGGCCAACATCGTGCTCGACCCCATCTTCATCTTCGGCTTCAACATGGGCGTTGCGGGCGCGGCCTGGGCCACCATCATTTCGCAGGCCATGTCCTGCACCTGGGTGCTGCTGTTCCTGTGCGGAAAGAAAACACACCTCAGGCTGCGCGTCAAATACATGCGCCTGAGCCGGAAAATCGTCCTGCCCAGCCTCGCACTCGGCCTCTCCTCGTTCATCATGCAGGCCAGCGAAAGCATCATTTCCATCTGCTTCAACTCCTCGCTGCAGAGCTACGGCGGCGATATCGCCGTCGGCGCGATGACCATCCTCACCAGCGTGATGCAGTTTGCGATGCTGCCGCTGCAGGGCCTCGGCCAGGGCGCGCAGCCGATCATCAGCTACAACTATGGCGCCCGCAGCCCCGAGCGTGTGAAGGCCGCCTTCAAGCTGCTGCTGAAGTCCAGCCTGGTCTACTCGACGCTGCTGTGGGCCCTCGTGATGCTTTTCCCGCAGGCCTTCGCCGCCATGTTCACGAGTTCCGAAACGCTGATGACCTTCACCCAGAAGGCCCTGCGCATCTACATGGCCTGCCTGCTGCTGTTCGGCATCCAGATCGCCTGTCAGATGACCTTCACCTCGCTGGGCAACGCAAAGGCCTCCATCCTTGTCGCGGTCATGCGGAAATTCATCCTGCTGATCCCGCTGATCTACATCATGCCGCTGCTCTTCTCCGCCGACAAGACGACGGCCGTCTATATGGCGGAGCCGGTGGCCGATTTCATCGCCGTCACCTTCACCGCGATCTTCTTTACCTTCCAGTTCAAGAAAGCCCTCAAAGGGATCTCCGGCAAGCGTGAAACGCCGGAGAGCACAGCCCAATAAAGGAGAAAAGCATATGCACGAGGTCGGCAACGAGGGGCGCGGCCCCTCGAAAAAGCTGTTTATCTTTTACGTCGTCATCCAACCCCACCTCGGAGGAGCTGGAGGACGGCCTGGCGCTGCTCGGCCTTGTGGGCATGATCGACCCGCCGCGCCCGGAAGCCAAAGCGGCCGCGGCCACCTGCCGCAAGGCGGGCATCAAGCCGGTCATGATCACCGGCGACCACGTCGTGACCGCCTCCGCGATCGCGAAGGCGCTCGGCATCATGGAGCCGGGCGACCGCGCGATCACCGGCGCCGAGCTCGACGCCATGACCGACGAAACGCTGGACCGGGAAGTCGGGAACATCTCCGTTTACGCCCGCGTCTCGCCTGAGAACAAGATCCGCATCGTCAAGGCCTGGCAGCGCAGGGGCCAGGTGGTCTCCATGACCGGCGACGGCGTCAACGACGCGCCGGCGCTCAAGGCCGCCGACATCGGCTGCGCGATGGGCATCACGGTCTTTGCCGCCATGCTGCTGTGGCACAAGACGCCGCTCGTCTCCATGCAGCTGCTCTGGATCAACCTCGTCACCGACTCCCTGCCGGCGATCGCGCTCGGCATGGAAGCCGTGGAGTCCGATGTCATGGACCGCAAGCCGAAGCCCAAGGACGAGGGCATCTTCGCCCACGGCCTCGGCGTGCAGGTCGTCCTGCAGGGCTTGATGTTCGCGATTCTGACCCTGATCGGCTTCGTCGTCGGCGAGAACGTCACCGGTTCGCCGGCCGGCGGCCAGACCATGGCCTTCATGATCCTCTCCCTGTCGCAGATCGTGCAGGCGTTCAACATGCGTTCGGAGCACTCCCTGTTCCGCATCGGCCCCTTCAGCAACCACACGCTGAACTGGGCGGCGCTGATTTCCCTCGCGCTGGTGTGCCTCGTGCTGTTCACCCCCGTGGGCATCGCTTTCGGCCTGGTCACCCTGCCGTGGGAGCTGTACCTGCTCGGCCTCGGTCTCATCCTTGTCCCGCTGCTCGTCATGGAAATCTCCAAGGTCATCGGGCTGATCCGCCACCGCCACTGAGCGCCGCAACAACCGCCTAGAGCCATATAAAGTCAAAACCCCCGGCCGCTGCGCCGGGGGTTTTTCGCTGTTGTTCGATTACCGGATGAAATTGGTGGCAACGCGCGGCTCCTTTTCCGGGAGGCCGTACTGCGCGCGGCCGAGCGCAATGCTCTTCACAAGGAACGCCATGTTCCGGCCGAGCGTGCGCATCACCTGCATGCCCTCGAGGTCTTGACGGACCTCCTCCGCCGTGTTGCCGTGCACGCTGTTCCAGTACTGGCTCGACGCCACCGGCATGCCGGAGATCGTAAAGAACTTGTTGATCTCGTCGAACGTTGCGCTCGCGCCGCCGCGCCGGCAGCTCACGACCGCCGCACCGACCTTCATCGACTTGTCAAACTGCGTGCTGTAGAACAGGCGCGTGATGAAGGAGATCGCCGTGGAATTCGCCGAAGCAAAGTAGACGGGCGAGCCGATCACGATGCCGTCCGCCGCCTCGAACTTCTGCGCCGTCTCGTTGACGATGTCGTCAAAAACGCATTTGCCGGTCTGCTTGCACTTGCGGCAGCCGATGCAGCCGCGGATATCCTTCTGCCCGACATGGAGGATCTCCGTCTCCACCCCCTCTTTTTCGAGCGTCGACGCGACCTCCGAAAGCGCGGTGTACGTACATCCCCGCGCGTTCGGGCTTCCGTTGATCAGCAGAACTTTCATGTTTCTCTTCCTCTCCTTCTTTTTTGTATGTGTATTTTGAATAAGCCGACCCGCGTCTTGCACCGCGGGACCCGCCGTTTTCCGCACAGCCGGGGATGCTGTTCCGCCCCGACCCTACAGCCGTCCTGTACCTTACAGTATACAACCTTCCAGCAGCTGGAAGGCAAGCAAAATTTCAAATAATCCGTGCCTCATTCGCTTTTCTCGTCCAGCCCCTGCAGCGGGCGGTTGACGTGGCGGCCGCGCTCGCGCGCGTTCCACGCGTCCAGCGTCCCGCGCAGGCGGTTTTCCGCCTCGTCCACCTCGATCCGCAGCTCCGACGCGGACATGCGCCGCGCGCCGTGGCCGAGCACGATCATCTGCTCGGCAAAATCGGAGGTCGCCACGCGCACGCGGTGCTTCCGGCCGATCTCATACGTCGCGCGCTCGATGTACGTGTCCGCCGTTTCGGCCTGCTTCGTGAACACGACCGTGATGTTGTGGTAGCGGAACACGTCCGCCGTATCGCGCGGCACGCGGTAGGCGTCGAAAACGAGGATGCAGATGCTGCGGCTGACGCTCTGATAATTGCAGAGCCGGTCCATCAAAATCTGCCGCGCCGTATCGATGTCGCGCGCCGCCGTCTTTTTCAGGTCGTCCCACGCGAACAGGATGTTGTAGCCGTCGATCAGCAGGTACTCCGGGTCCGTGTCGCGGTCCGGCACCGGCCAGAGCGCCCGGCCGCCCGTCTCCTCGGCGCGCACGGCGCTCTGCGGGCGCAGGTCGCGCCGCTTGACCGGGCCATAGGTGCGCTCGAAAATCGCCATCAGCTCCTTGTCCGAGGCAAAGGGCCGCAGCGTGCGCACCGCCGGCGCGTCGGGTGCAGCGGCTTCCTCCGGCGCGTCGAAGCGCAGGCCGCTCTCCACGTGCATGTGCGCGGCCGCCTCGCGCCAGTTGACGACAAAGCCCGAGCCGTGCGCGCAAAAGACGGAGTCGCCGGTGTTTTCCGTGTCGTGCTCCGCGTCGTAGCCGATCGCGGCGACGACCGCCGCCGCGTTGTGACAGGGCCGGTACCCGGCCGGCATGCAGGCCAGACTGCCGAGGCCGCGCGTGTAGGCCTGTCTCTTATACACATCTCCGAGCCCACGAGACTGCAGCTAATCTC
>USBH01000077.1 GCA_900552925.1 uncultured Oscillospiraceae bacterium | reverse complement strand
TACGAGATTAGCTGCAGTCTCGTGGGCTCGGAGATGTGTATAAGAGACAGCACGACATGATCCTGCACACCGGCGTTTTCAACCTCTCTCTGCTCAGCGAGGAGGCGCAGTTCGACGTGTTCAAGCGCTTCGGCTTTGCGAGCGGCCGCGACACGGACAAGTTTGCGGGCGACGACGCTTCGCCGCGTACGGCGAACGGGCTGCGGTATCTCTCCGAGGCTGTTTGCGCGGTGATTTCCGGCCACGTGCTGCAGACGGTGGACTGCGGCACGCATACGCTGTTTATCGCCGATGTGACCGAGGCCGTCACGCTTTCCGACGTGCCCTGCGTCACCTACCAGTTCTACTTCGACCACATCAAGCCGAAGCCGGTCGTCACGGAGAAGAAGACCGGATATATCTGCAAGATCTGCGGCTACATCTATGAGGGCGATACGCTGCCCGAAGACTTCATCTGCCCGCTCTGCAAGCACGGCGCGGCGGACTTTGAGAAGATCCAGTAAGCCGAATCAACACAACAGAAGCCCTGCTGCGGTATATGCTGCAGCAGGGCTTCCTTTTTTATTCTTACTGTTCTTCCGGACTGTCCGGCTTATCCGCCTGCAGGGTGGACTTTGAACGCCGGTAGGCGAGCGGCGTCATGCCGAATTTCTTTTTGAAGACCGAGTAGAAGTAATTCGTGTTCAGTATGCCGATGGATTCGCTGATCTGGCTGATCGGCAGCTTGGTCTCTACGAGCAGCGACGCGGCCTTTTTCATGCGCGTGTTCGTCAGGTAGTCGTTGAAGGAATACGTCGTGTACGCGGTGAAGATCTTGCCGAAATACGCGGGGGAGAGGCCGACCATATCGGCGAGCATCCGCAGGGAGAGGTCGGGGTTCGCGTAGTTCTGGTCGATGTACTGGCGCGCCGTCTCCGCGGCCTGCTCGTTGCCGTACTTTTTGCTGAGGCTCAGGTGGCGGATGAGCAGCGAGATGAATTCCATGCACTTGCGGCGCAGCATGTAGACATTCGGCAGGCTCTGGTTGATCTCGTTGAGCTTGTCGATGAGCTGGCGGTAATCCTCGTCGTCGGAGAAGGTGGCGGAGAAGCTGTCCAGCAGCGTCATCATCACATGGTTGAAGTAGGTGATCGCGGTCACGAAGCTCACGTTCGTCATGTAGGAGAGCGCGAGGTCGAATTCCTGCGAGCAGGCGTCGAGATCCTCGTTGCGGATGTGCTCCGCGAGCTTGATGTGCAGCTTTTTGTGGTACTGGTTGAGGTTCATCGTCTGGGTGACCTCGTCCGCGAAAAACACCTTGCCGCGGTTGCGGATGGCCGAGGAGGCGAGCGCAATCGTGGTCGCCTCATAACACATGTTGATGTTGGCGGCGGTTTCCACGATGTTGCCGATGCAGATCGTCGTCTCCATGTCGAACTCCTTCGCCATCACGTCCACGATCCGGTGGAGCTCCGCGTCTATACGCTTCGGGTATTCATTCCGGCGCAGGGGGAGGAGTACGGCCAGCATGTTTTTGGAATTGCGGTAGGTGGAGATGCTGCCGAAGTGCCCGGCGACCTCGCTGACGATGTTCTCGAGCGCATAGCTGCAGATGAAGTAGTTGGAATCGTCCGGCCCGAGCGTATTCTCGCGCGAGACGCAGTTGACCATGATGATGCAGTAGTAGGGGGCCAGCAGATTGATGCCGAATTTCTGGTAGACCTCGAGATAATTCGGTACCTGGGTGGATTCGCCGTGCAGCAGACGCTGCAAAATGCGCTTCTTGGAATCCGAATAGGAGGCGATCAGCCCCTGCTCGAGCTTGTCGGCCTTTGCGTACATTTCGGAAAACGCCTGGCTGAGCTGGTCGAGCTCGTTGCCCGCGCGGCGGTCCGTCGAGGGCTTTTTGACGTAGTTGCGGTAGAGCACCTCGATCGGGGCGGAGAGGCGCGCGCTCGTCCGGTAGGAGATGACGATGCCGACGGCGAGGACGATCAGGCCGGCAAGCGCCGTCAGCACGGCGATCTGCGGCAGGCCGCTGAAAATATTCGAGTAGGGGACGATGTTGAGAATCGTGAAGCCGGAAATATCCGAGCGCGCGTAAGTCACGAGCGCGCTTGTCCCGTCGCCGAGCGTCTGGGAAAAGGAGCCGGAGGCGCCGGTCAGCTCCGGCATCTGCTCGAGGTCGAGGCTGATATAGGTCGACTGCGTGAATTCCTGCGCGTCGTCGTAAACGGTGTTGGAGGAAAAGACGTTGCCGTCCCGGTCGAGCAGCAGAACCTGCTGGAAGCCGTTGGTCGTACGCAGGTTGCCGATTGCCTGAGAGAGGTACCCCTCGTCCACGTCGATAATGGCGAGGTCGGCGTCGCCGGAGTTGCGCACGCGCAGCTCGAAGATGAACGAATAGACGTATTTCGTTTTCAATTGCTGTGTCGCGTAGTTGGCGCCGATCAGCCGCAGCGTGCAGGTGTCGCTGTATGTATCGGAAAGCAGGTCGTAATAGTATTCGATGTCCGCGTCGGTCAGGAAATCCGCCGTGGAGCTGGAAACAAAGCGGTTCGAAGCCGAATTGTAAAAGCTGACGTAGCGCACATACGGGTTGGCCGTCTGCATTTCGCGCAGCTTGATGGCGGCGGACGTCTCCTTCAGGCGGTCGAAAGAGGTGGTGGAGAGGCAGCTGTTCGTCGCCGCGCTCTGCAGGATCTGGTTGCTGACCGAGCGCATCTGTTCGTAGAGCAGGTTGGTCATCTCGCAGACCTGTTCAAGCTGGCCGATGGAATATGCCTTGGAGGCGCTGATCTGCATGTTGGAGTACAGGGAGAAGACAATGACGACAATGAGCGCGATCGTCAGGGAGACGACGCAGAAAATATAGATCAGATAGCGCTTGAAAAGCTTGTTTGCAGATATGGATTTCAAAAAAATCGTCCTCCCGATCGGACCAGCGCAGCGCCCGCTGCCGAAAAATGAAAAATGCACAGAAAAAGAGAAAATTCCTGTGTGAATTTATAATAAACTTTTTTCAGGAAAAAAGCAAGGCTCAAAACTCAGAAAATTATCGTAGATTTTGACGGAAACCGTAACCGGCGCACCCCGAAATCAAATTTGTGGACAAAGTCGTAAAAAATGAAGTTTACAAAAAACACAGAAAATTCTGAATAAAACTAAAAAGTGTAGTTAACGTGAAAAAGAGCAGTTTACAGATTGTTCACAAAATGTTAAGATGCAATACGAACAGAGAGCGCCGGACCGTCCCGGCCTTCGGGCGGATCCGGCAGGAAACCTCACAGAAAGGGTGGTAGCAGACATGAGTAAGGCGTCAGCGCTGGTTGATGTCGGAAAGAAAAGGGTGAACCCGCTTCGGGAGTTGTGGCAGAATAAGTTTCTGTACCTGCTGGCGCTTCCGGCAATCGCATACACCTTTATCTTTTCCTATCTTACCTTGCCGTACATTGTAATTGCATTTGAGAAATTCAATTACAAAACCGGAATCTTCAGTCCGTTCGTCGGGCTGGCGAATTTCGAATACTTTTTTAAATCGAGCTGGGCGTGGACAGTCACGCGGAATACGCTTGTCATCAACATTCTGTTCCTGCTGGTGGGCACGGTGTGCGCCGTGCTGCTGGCCATCGTGCTCAATGAGGTAAAGGCGAAGCGCTTCCTCAAGGTGTCCCAGTCCATGATGCTTTTCCCGTACTTTATTTCCTGGGTTATCGTCAGCTACATGCTGCAGGGCATCCTCGGCACGGACACGGGCCTGCTCAACAATCTGATTGTGGCGGGCGGCGGCACGCGCATCAATTTCTATTCGACGCCGAGCTACTGGTACCCGATCCTGCTGATCCTCAACATCTGGAAGAACACGGGCTACAACACGATCGTCTATCTGGCGGCGATCACCGGCATTGACGAGGGCCTCTACGAGGCGGCGTACATCGACGGCGCCACGCGCTTCAAGCGCATCATCTATATTACGATCCCGCTTCTGGCCCCGACCATCTGCATCATGACGTTGATGTCGGTCGGCCGCATCTTCTACGGCGACTTCGGCATGCTCTACGCGATCATCCGCGACAACAGCTCGCTGATGCCGATCGCGGAGGTCATCGACACCTACGTGTACCGCACTTTCAAGAATACGGGCGACCCGAGCCTCTCGATGGCCATCGGCCTGTACCAGTCCATCGTCGGCTTCATCCTGGTCTTCACAGCAAACTGGATCGTCAGGAAGAAGTTCCCCGAAGGCGCTTTGTTCTGATGAGGAAAGGAGTTGCGCTATGAACAGCACGGTTATGGCGGCGCGGCCGTCAACCCCCAACAATAAGATCAAGCAGGGCGCAGGCGAAAACATCGGCACGTTCTTCATCTATCTGGTCGTGTTCCTGTTTGCGGTCATGTGTATCCTGCCTTTTATCCTGGTCGTCATCGTTTCGCTTTCCAGTGAGAAATCGATCACGGTGAACGGCTACTCGTTCTGGCCGAGTGAATGGTCGACGGCGGCGTACGAAATGCTCTTCCTGCCGTCCTCCGCGGTGCCGCAGGCGTATCTGGTCACCGGCATCTCCACGGTTTTCGGCACGCTGGTCGCCTCGTTCATCACGTTCGGCGCCGGCTACACGCTGGCGAACCGCTCCTGCCGCTACAGAAACGGGCTTTCGCTCTACTTCTATGTGACGATGGTCTTTTCTGCCGGTCTGGTGCCCTGGTACATGATGTGCAAATCCCTCGGGTGCTACGACAACATCTGGGCGCTGATTGTCCCGTCCCTGATGTTCAACCCGTTCAACATGTTCCTCGTGCGCAATTTTGTGCGCGGCATTCCGGCGGAGCTCAACGAATCGGCCAAGATCGACGGCGCGGGCGAGGTGCGCATCGCTTTCTCGATCTACTTCCCGCTCTGCCTGCCGGTTCTCGCGACGATCGCGCTCTTCTATGCGATCGGCTACTGGAATAACTACTTCAACGCCGTCATGCTGGTCAACAATGAAGATTACTACAGCCTGCAGATGCTGCTCTTCAAGATCCAGTCGGAAATCACGGCGCTCAGCAATCTTTCGGCCGGCGCCATGCAGACGGTGAACCCGCCGAAGGAAAGCTTCAAGATGGCGACCTCCGTCATCACGATGGGCCCCATCATCATCCTCTATCCGTTCCTGCAGAAGTACTTCGTCAAGGGTATGGTCGTCGGCGCGGTCAAGGGTTAATCACGGTATTTGCGGCGTATGCCGATCAGTCAAATACAAAATCATTTAAGGAGTGAAGTAAGCAATGAAAAAAACGAAGAAGCTGTTTGCTCTCCTTCTGGCGCTGGCCCTCATGGTGACGGCGTTCACCGCCTGCTACGGCGGTACGGGAGAAGACACGGCCTCTGACAGCGGTTCGTCGAGCGAGGCTGAGGCTACGGCCGATGACAGCGCAGCCGGCGAGGACGCGCAGGAAAGCGACGATACGATCCATCCGATGCGCATCGTGCAGCCGGGCGTGCTTCCGACCGACTACGAGACCGGTATCGCAGCGGTCAATGAGAAGCTGAAGGAGGACGGCGTGAACATCGAGGTTTCCGTGACGCGTATCCCGTGGGATGCCTACGCGGAGAAGCTGAACCTCATGCTGACGACCGGAGAGGAGTTCGAGCTGCTGCACGTCATGCAGGACGTCAAGAACCTCTCCGCCATCGCGGGTATGGGCGCGATCATCTCGATCCATGACCTGATTGAAAAGTATCCGGACCTGTACAATCGATTCTCTGAGACGGAATGGCTCGGTACGCTTTACAACGGCGAAGAGTATGCCGTTCCGTGCTACTGGAGATCTTTCGACAACGTCATGTCCTACATGAACTACCGTTCCGACGTTGCCGAGGCGGTCGGCTATGACGAGTTCCCGGAAACCACCGAGGAGATCATCGACCTCATGAAGAAGTCGCAGGACTACATCCTCGAAGAGACGGGCGCGAAGGCTTACACCTGGTTCCACCAGAATCAGGATACGGCGCACTGGCTGCACAGAAGCTACGACACCTATCCGTTCTACGTTGAGAACAGCCTCGGCATCGTTCTGATCCGTCAGGACGGCACGGTCGATTCCTTCTATGAGTCCGAAGAGTTCAAGCAGGATGCGAACACCTACTACGAGATGTATCAGGCCGGCCTGATCGACCCGGACATCCTCAACAGAGATTCCCAGAAGAAGTACGACGACGCGAAGTTCGGCGCAATGCTTCCGTCCCAGACCTTCGACCCGGCTACCGGCGTTACGATGCAGGAGAACGGCGTCGAGGGCGCTGAGGTCAAGTGGGTTGAGGCGTTCGGCGACGATATCCCGGATATGATCTACACCTACGTGCAGAACCTCAACGCGATCTCCGCGACCGCAGAGGATCCGGAATCCGGCCTCAAGTTCCTCGACTGGCTGTATGCCTCCGAGGAGAACCACAACCTGTTCCACTACGGCATTGAGGGCACGCACTACACCGTGACCGGCGATCAGAGAATCGAGCAGGTCAAGGGCGAAGACGGCAACGCGCTGTATCAGATGGATACGTGGATGACCGGTTACCTGCCGTACATGGCTTATGCTACCGATACGCCGGACGAGCAGGTCGATTACATGACCTACAAGTCTGAGAACTACGTCATTTCCCCGGCAGCAGGCTTCATCTTTGATGCTTCGAACGTCCAGAGCGAGCTGACGAACCTCCAGACCGAGATCATCGCCTCGATCTACCCGATCAAGGTCGGCATGGTCCCATATGAGGAGAACATCGACGCGGCGATTGAAAAGCTGAAGGCTGCGGGCCTCGATCGTTATCTCGAGGAGTACAGAACGCAGTTTGCGGCTTATCTCGAAGCGAACCCGGACGCGCTCGAGCTTGCCAAGGGCACGACTGAGGGCTGATTCTGAAAACCGAATCCAACGGGAATTTGCGGGGACGCAGGACACAGGCTCCTGCGTCCCCTGCCTTTTGGAGAGGAAGCTTTTCCTGCAAAAGCTATGGACAGAAGCGTGAACCCCGTGGTACACTGCTTTTGCAGGCATTTCCAATGTTTTGAAAGGAAATGCTTTCACACGATGAAAGCGGAGGAGAAAAACATGATTGACATTGTGAAGTTCGGCGCTGTCGGCGACGGCGTGACGCTCAATACGGAAAAGATTCAGGCGGCGATCGACGCCGCGGCAAAAACCGGCGAAACGGTGTGCGTGCCCGGCGGCGTTTTCCGCACCGGCACGCTGAACCTGCACGGCGTGTCGCTGCACCTCGAGGCCGGGGCGGTGCTCAAGGCTTCGGAGGATCTGAACGACTACCCGCCGCAGGACTATGTGCACAACGAGCTCGGCGTGCTGCACGCCATGCTCGTGAACCTGGGGCACGACAATGTGACGATCGACGGCTGCGGCACGATCGACCTTTCCGGCAAATCGTTCTACGACACGTCGGTCAAGAACGTGCCGGAAAGCCGCGTGCCGTTCACGCAGGCGCAGATCGACGAGTGCACATACCCGATCGGCACGCGCCCGAGCCAGTGCATCTTTTTCCACAATTCGAAGAACATCACGCTGCGCGGCATCCGCGTGATCGACGCGCCGTGCTGGACGCTCAGCTTCAATGAATGCGAGAATGTAAAGGTGATCGGCCTTACGATCGACACGGACCGCAATGTGCCGAACGACGACGGCATCCATTTCTGCAGCTGCAAGGGCGTGATCGTTTCGGACTGCAACATCTCGAGCGGCGACGACTGCATCTGTCTCTTATACACATCTGACGCTGCCGACGAATTAGACGGTGTAGA
>USBH01000076.1 GCA_900552925.1 uncultured Oscillospiraceae bacterium | reverse complement strand
TTCATCCGCTATGCGATCACCTCAAACGGCGGCGCGGTGTGGGACCTGCACGAAAACAAACTGGTGTGCGGCAACCGGATCCCGACGGAGACCGCCCTGCGCGTGCAGCGTGTCTTCGACGACTACAAGCTGTACGTGGAATATTATGTAAACGGGCGCGGCGTGACGCGGCGCGGCGACCCCGAGCGGGCCGGCACGCTGTACGGCCTGCCCGAGAAGATGTTCTACTTCCTCACAAAGGACTACGCGTTTGCGGACAGCCTGTCCGGCTATCTGCGGGAGACCGGCGCCGAGCCGGAAAAGATCAATATGATGTTCATCCCGGAGCAGGTGCGGGCGGAGGTGCTCGCGCGCCTGCGGGAGATCAACGACATCGAGATCACGTATTCGAACGTCGACAACATCGAGATCAACCACAAGGGGTGCGACAAGGGCACGGCGCTGCGCGCGCTGTGCGGGGCGCTCGGCCTGGACCCCGCGGCGACGATGGCGGTCGGCGACAACGGCAACGACATCGGCATGCTGCGCGCGGCGGGCTTTGCGGCGGTCGTCGGCAACGGCATCGATGCGGCGAAGAAACTGGCGGACGCGGTCGTCGCGCCGTGCGCCGGGGACGGTTTTGCCGAGGCGGTGGAGCGCTTTGCGCTCGGCCGCGGCGCGTGACAGCCCCTGCGGAAAAAACGAAAGAAAGGAAAGGCCTGCGCATGCCGCGGGTTCGGTGAAGCAAATGGAAAACAAAGTGGTTTTGATTCTGATCGACGGCATGCGCCCGGATGGGACGGAAGCCTGCGGGAACGATACGTTTCAGATGCTGATGCGCGCGGGCGCCTCGTGCTTCCACGCGCAGACCGTCATGCCTTCGGTGACGCTGCCCTGCCATGCCTCGCTGTTCTTTTCGGTCGACCCGACGCGGCACGGCATCACGGACAACACGTGGCACCCGATGGCGCGGCCGATCGAAAGCCTTGCCGACGTCGTCAAGAAATTCGGCGGCAAAACGGCGATGTTCTACAACTGGGAGGAGCTGCGCGACCTGAACCGTCCCGGTTCGCTGGACTTCAGCCGGTTCCAGACCGAGGCGCTGCCGCTCGAGGCGGGCATCGAGAGCGAGAACGTCCTGACGGATGCGGCGATCGACTACATCACGCGCGAGCAGCCGGATTTCACGTTCCTCTACCTCGGCTATACGGACTGCGCCGGGCACGACAGCGGCTGGATGTCGCCGGAATACCTGCGCGCACTGCATAACGCGCTCGCCTGCGTGCGGCGCGTCTACGAGGCGCTGCCCGCGGGGTACAGCCTCGTGCTGACCGCCGACCACGGCGGGCACGACCGCGGGCACGGCGAGGACATCCCCGAGGACCGGACGATCCCGATCGTCTTTGCCGGCGCGCCGTTTGCATCCGGCCGCGCGCTCGAGGCGATGACCATCAAGGACATTGCGCCGACGGTGCTTCAGGTGCTCGGGCTGCCGAAGCCCATGGCCTGGGAAGGGCGGAGCATCCTGTAAGCCGCCTCACGAATTTATCCATCAATACAGAAAGGTTTTATCATCATGCTGAATGTTTCCGGTGTGGCCATCAATTTCGACGGCCAGAACCTCTTTTCGAACGTCAACCTGCAGTTCCTGCCGGGCAACTGCTACGGCATCATCGGCGCGAACGGCGCGGGCAAGTCCACGTTCCTGCGCATCCTCTCCGGCGACCTCGAGCCTTCGAAGGGCGATGTCTCGTTCGACCCGAAATACCGCATGTCGGTGCTCAAGCAGGACCACTTCGCCTATGAGAGTCAGACGATCTTCGACACGATCATGCAGGGCAACGCGCGCCTTTTCGAGATCGCCGAGGAGAAGGAGGCGCTGTACGCCAAGCCCGACTTCAGCGAGGAGGACGGCAACCGCGCCGCCGAGCTCGAGGCTGAGTTTGCCGAGCTGAACGGCTGGGAGGCCGAAACCGAGGCCGCGAAGCTGATGCAGGGCCTCGGCCTCGACAGCCGCGACATGTACAACACGATGAGCACGCTGAACCAGACCGAGAAGGTCAAGGTGCTTCTGGCCCGCGCGCTGTTCGGCGCGCCCGATATGATTCTGCTCGACGAGCCGACGAACGGCCTCGATGCCAAAGCGATCACCTGGCTTGAGGATTTCCTCATCGAGTACGAGGGCACGGTCATCGTTGTCTCGCACGACCGCCACTTTTTGAACAACGTCTGCACGCACATCGTCGACGTCGACTACGGCAAGATCAAGATGTACGTGGGCAACTACGATTTCTGGTACGAGTCGAGCCAGCTCATCCAGCGCATGCTGCGCGACCAGAACCGCAAGGCCGAGGAGAAGATCAAGGAGCTGCAGAACTTCATCCAGCGCTTTTCGGCGAACAAGTCGAAGTCGCGCCAGGCGACCTCGCGCAAGAAGCTGCTTGAGAAGATCACAGTCGAGGAGATGCCGGCGTCCTCCCGGCGCTATCCGTACGTCGGCTTCACGATGGACCGCGAGCTCGGCCGTGACGTGCTGACGGTTTCGGGCCTTTCAAAGACCATTGACGGCGTCAAGGTGCTCGACAACGTCTCCTTCATCGTCGGCCGCGAGGACAAGATCGCGTTTGTCGCCGACAACGAATTCGCCGTGCCGACGCTCTTCAAGATCCTGATGGAGGAGATGGAGCCGGACGAGGGTACGTTCAAGTGGGGCGTCTCGACGAGCCGCTCGTACTTCCCGCAGGACAACTCCGCCTATTTCAACGATACGGAGGATTCGATCATCAAGTGGCTCGAGCAGTATTCGAAGGACACGACGGAGACGTACCTGCGCGGCTTCCTCGGCAAGATGCTCTTTTCCGGCGAGAATGTGTACAAGCCCGTCAAGGTGCTCTCGGGCGGCGAGAAGGTGCGCTGCATGCTCTCGCGCATGATGATGTTCGGCAGCAACGTGCTGCTGCTCGACCAGCCGACGAACCACCTCGACCTCGAGTCGATCACGGCGGTGAACAACGGCCTCATCGATTTCAAGGGCGTCGTGCTGTTCGCCTCGCACGACCACGAGTTCACCCAGACCGTCGCGAACCGCATCATCGAGATCCTGCCCGAGGGCGGCACGTTCGACCGGGTGACGACGTATGACGAATATCTGGAAATGAAGGGCTGAGCGCCGGCATAACGCGGCGCCGGCCAGGCGGCGGCTTCGGCCGGCTGAAAACGGCCGGTCCGCATCCGCCGCCCGGAATTTCCTTTTGGCCCGGTGTCCCGAACGGCACCGGGCCTTTGCGTTATTTTTTTGAGAGGGCTGTAACCCCGCGGGCGCAGATGCTTACAAAAGGGGTGAAGGGAAGAAGGGAGCGGTAAAAATGCTGGAAGACGAAAAGATCCTTGCGCTGTACTGGGCGCGGGATACGGCGGCCATTCAGGAGACGGGCGTGAAATACGGGGAGCGGCTTCTGCGCCTTTCGGGCCGGATGCTGCCGGCGCGGGAGGACGCCGAGGAATGCGTGAACGACACGTACCTCGGCGCGTGGAATGCGATCCCGCCGACGCGGCCCGCGCATTTCTTCGCGTTCCTCGCGAAGCTCTGCCGCAATCTTGCCTGCAACCGGCTGGACTGGCTGAACGCCGCAAAGCGCCGCGCGGAGGTCGTCTCGCTGACCGAGGAGCTCGCGGCCTGCGTGCCCGGCGCGGACGGCGGCCGGGAGCAGGAGATGCGCGAGCTCGGCGCGCTGCTCTCCGACTTCCTGCGCAGCCTGCCGCAGGAAAGCCGCCTGTTTTTTCTGCGGCGCTACTGGTTCATGGATTCCGTAAAGGAGATCGCAGCGCGGTATGCGGTCGGCGAGAGCCGCGTCAAAACGAGCCTGTTCCGCACGCGGCGCAAGCTGCGCGACTATCTGGAAAAGGAGGGGATCTCCGTTTGAAGCAGACACGGCGTGAGGCGAAAAGCGGCGGGAGAAAGGAGACGGAAATGAAAATGACCGGTAAGGACTTGTTTGCGGCGTTGAGCTTTGTGGACGACGCGCTCATTCTGGAGGCGGAGGAGGCGAAGCCGGCGCGCCGCATGGTTTCGATGCAGGCCGTGCGCTGGGTCGGCGCGCTGGCCGCCTGCGTGTGCGTGCTCGTCGGCTGGGCGTTCGCGGCGGATCTCCTGAATCGGGCGGACAGCACGGCGGGGGAAGCGGCCAGTATGGCGGACAGCGCCGTGCAGACGGCGGACGGCGAGAGCGCGGAAGCCGGCGCGGCCGAGGGCGCCGCCGATGCGGGCGCCGCGTACGGCGGGGAAATCATCGACGGCTACCGCGGCGGGGACGAGGTTGCGACCTGCTATGCGGCGCCGCAGGACGGCACGTGGACGATCGAGCAGCCGCTGCAGGACATGCTGGACAGCTTTGCCGGCGAGGACGTCCGCTTCCTCGTGACGTTTGAGCTGTTCTCGGGCGAGACGCACATCGACCGGACCGACGCCGCTTACATCGAGGAGGCGCAGCGGCTGGCGGCGGCCGGCTACGACCTGCGGCTTCTGCCGCAGCAGACGGCGGACGGCGCGGCGCAGTGCCTCTGCGGCCTGTTCACGGCGGAGCAGCTCGAGCAGTTCGACGCGCTGGAAACGTACGGCTACGACTTCTACTTCCCGCAGAATGCGGACGGCACGCCGCTCGACTGGAACGACCCGGCCGCGGAGCCGGTCGGCTGACCCGAAAGGAGAGCACACGATGAAAAAGACTTTTGCAGGCGGAAAGCGGCGTATCCTGCCGGCGGCGCTGCTGCTCGCCGTTCTGCTGACCGGCTGCACCGGCAAAATCGAGCACATCGAGCCGAACAGCGTGGAGCAGATCGCGGTGGAATCGCTGCCGCAGAGCGAGACGTGGGCGCGCACGTATACGGACCGGGACAAAATCGGCAGGATCGTCTCGTACCTGAACGGCCTGCAGCTCCGGTCGTTCTTTACGGAGAACCCGGATGAATACGCGGGGCAGGCGCTCGTGCTGACCGTGACGCTCGCGGACGGCACGGTGCGGGAATTCACGCATTTCGGCAACATGTTTTTCCGGGAGGGCGGCGGCGCGTGGCAGCGGATGGCGTATGCGCAGGCCGTCGAGCTCGAAATGCTCCTGAACGACCTGCCCGGGGACGCTGCGCCCTGACAGACGGCCCGAAAACGACAGCCGCCTATGCGGCGCGCGCGGCGGAGGCGGCCGGCCGGAATTTCCGCGGTGGGTATTGCAAAATCACCCGGCCTGTGCTAAAATGTAACAAGGTTGTAATAAGTGTTTTAAACCTGTAATCTTTTACATAGAGGCGGCGCCCCGGCTGCGCGCCGCCGCAAGGCTTGGTGGTTTGTATGGAGAAAGAGAATACGCTGCGGCTTTTGCGCCGCATCTGCATGGCATTTCTGGCCGTGTATCTGGTTTTGGCGCTGTGCGCGCCGGTGCTGGCCGAGGAATCTGCGCCCGCGCAGGACGCCGCGGAGAGCGGCGCCGCAGAGCAGACGGACGATTATGCGGCGGTGCAGGCGCAGCTGGAGGCCGTGGCGCGGAACGAGGGCCGCGAGATTGCCGGGCAGATGCTGTTTGAATCCCTCCGCGCCATTTCCCCGGCGGAGGTCCCGCAGGCGGAGACGGAACCCTCGGCGGAGCCGGCCGCGGCTTCGGGCGGCACGCCCTCAGTCGTCGTGCACGCGGAGCCGCGCGTCTCGTGGTCGTTCTCGGGATTGCTGCCGTTTCTCGTGGTCGTGGCAGCGACGGCGGGCGTGCTGGCCGTCTTTTCCGCGCGCCGCCAGCGTGCGGCCGCATCCTCCCGCAGCTATCGGCCCATGTATGACCGCAATTTCCGCGACAAGACCTTCGAAAAGCACAGCCGGTGGAAGCTTGACGTATAAAATCAAAATCAAGGCAGCGCTTGCCCGCCCGGGCCGGCGCTGCTTTTTTGCACCGTTCGGCGGGGTGCGGCGCGCGCAGCAAAAAAGCCCTCCGAGACCGGAGGGCTTTGCAAAGAGAACCGTCAGGCGAGAAGGCCGGCGTAGCCCGCCGCGATGCCGAGTACGGCGGAGAGGCAGATGATCAAAATCGGGTGGGCGTTGCGGAAAGCGAAAATAATGCTGACCGCAAAGATCGCGAGCGAGACCCAGAAGGGCGCGCTGCCGAACACGGCGAACGAAAAGCCGGCGGGGAAAAAGACCGTTTGGCCGACCGAGACGATCGAAGCGCCGATCAGGCCGATGACGGCGGGCTTCAGGCCGGTCATGCAGCCGCTGACGATCCGGCTGCTGCGGAATTTCTCGAAGCACTTCGCGACGATCAGAATGATGACGAACGACGGCAGGACGACGCCGAACGTCGCGCAGAATGAACCGAAAACGCCGCCGGTTTCCGCGCCGACATACGTGGCGATGTTGACGGCGAACGGCCCGGGCGTGCTTTCGCTGACGGCCACAAAGTTGACGAGGGAGGCGCTGTCCAGCCAGTTGTGCGCCGCCACCTCTTCCTGAATCAGCGGCAGCATGGCGTAGCCGCCGCCGAACGTGAACGCGCCGATTTTCAGAAAGGTCAGAAAGAGCTCCAGATAAATCACGATTTGCGCCTCCCTTTATACAGCGTGAAGCAGAGGCCGGCGGCCGCGCAGCCGATGATGACCGGCAGCACGTCGACGCCGAGGAAAGCGACGAGCACAAAGGCGGCGGCCATGAGTATGTAGGAGAGCGCGTTTTTGGCGCTTTCCCTGTACATGGCCCAGAGCGCCTTGAGGATCAGCGCCAGCACGCCCGCGCGGATCCCGGCAAACGCGTACTGCACGGCCTTGAGGCTCTCGAACTCGCGCAGCACGAAGGAGATGGCGAGGATCACGACGAACGACGGCAGGACGACGCCGATCGTCGCGCACAGCGCGCCGAGGAAGCCGCAGGTGCGGTAGCCGACGAAGGTGGCGGAGTTGATGGCGATCGGGCCGGGGGTGGACTCCGCGATCGCGACGATCTCGAGAACGTCGTCGTTTGTGATCCACTTGTTCTTTTCGACGACCTCGCGCTGGATCAGCGGGATCATCGCGTAGCCGCCGCCGAACGTGAACGTGCCGATTTTGAGAAAGGTCAAAAACAGCGCGAGTGCGCGGGCGCGGCCGGCCGGTTTCGACTGGTCTTGCATGGAAATCCTTCCTTTCCTCATTTTCGTTTCCATTATAGAGCCGCCCTTGCTATAAATCAATTCATATGTTAATATTAAAATCATAAAGAAAAACTTATGTATTTGCGCGGGAAAAGCGGGAAGGAGAAAGGCGGGCTGCACCGATGACGCTTCGGCATTTGCAGATATTCAAAACGGTATGTGAAAAGATGAGCGTGACGGCGGCGGCCGAAGCGCTCGGCATGACGCAGCCGGCGGTGAGCATTGCGGTCCGGGAGCTCGAGGGCTTTTACGGCGTGCGGCTGTTCGACCGCATCGGGCGGAAAATCTACCTGACGGAGCCGGGCAGGCGGCTGCAGGCGGACGCCGAGGCCATCCTCAGCCGGTTTGCGGCGTCGCTGGAATCGATCCGCGGCGGGGCGGGGGAATCCTCGTGCCGCATCGGCGCGAACGCGACGGTCGCGGAGTGCTTCCTTGCGCCGCTGCTTTCGGCGCTGCAGGCCGCGGTCCCGTCGACGGCGTTTTCCGTTTTCATCGGCAATTCCAGAGAGATCGAGCAGAAGCTCTCGGAAAACGCGCTCGACCTCGCGCTGCTCGACACGGTCGGCGAGGCCGCGAACCGCACGGCGGAGCCGCTGTGCAGCGACGCGATGGCCGTCGTCTGCGCGCCGGATTTCGCCTGCCCCGACCGGCTGACCGTGGCGGCGCTCGCGGCGCAGCCACTCCTGCTGCGCCGCGAGCGCCGCCACGGTCAGCCG
>USBH01000075.1 GCA_900552925.1 uncultured Oscillospiraceae bacterium | reverse complement strand
GCAGAGGCCAAAAAGCCCATAAAATCAAGGAAAACCGGCGCTAAACTGTACGCCAGTACGGCCTCAAGGCTGCCCGTCGCGCGCCTCAGTTCTCCAAGAGATAAATTTTCCCTGTGGGAATTATTTTGCGGAAACAAAGAGAATACTGCAAAATGCAGGAGACGGTTTCGAGAGAAACCGTCTCCTTTTTTGTCTTTTGTCCGGATTTTTGCCCGCCGCACGCCGGAGGCAGCCGGGGCTGCCGCTGCAAAAAAGTATTGTACACGCTGTGTTTTCTGCTTTACAATATAAACAGAAACAATAAGGAGGGCGAATCGTATGGAGAAGAGAAAGATCGGCGCGCTGGAGGCGGCGCTCGGCCGGTGCGAGATCCACGGGCACCGCGGGCATGTCGAGAGCGACCGGAACAGCTTCAGCCGGAACTGGGCGGAGAAGAAGTAAAGCGAATCAAAATGGGGATGCGCCACGGCGGGTGCATCCCCATATACTTTATTCATCGAGCTCGAGCAGATCGTTTGCCTCCGCGCTGTCGAGTGATTCGACAGTTTTTAAGTGTTTTTGAATAATCCGGTTCCGATTGTTTGCGGAATCGAGCGCTTTTCCGGCGTCCTCAATTTTTTTCTTTGCCTTCTCGAGCAGATCGCCGAATTTTTCGTACTGCGTCTTTGCGGCGCCGAGCACGCGCCAAACCTCGTCTGCTTTCCGGTTGATTGCAATCGAGCGGAATCCCATGGACAGAGAGTTCAGCAGGGCGATAATTGTGCTTGGGCCTGCGAGCATGATGCCCTCAGATTGGAGTTTTTCCACAATTCCGCTTGGACTCGATGTGATCTCAGCATACAACCCCTCTGTGGCCAGATAAAGTATGGCGAATGGCGTTGTGTGCGGTGCATTGATGTAATTTCGGATCGCCTTCGCTTCCTCACGCACACGGGCTTCGAGCGCCTTCTTTGCTCTTGCAAGCTCCTCAAGATTCCCATTTTCCGATGCAGCGGCAATCCTAGAATAATCTTCCATAGGAAATTTTGAGTCTATAGGCAGATAAACAATATCCTTGTTCTCAGAATTTGGAATCTTAATTGCAAACTCTACCTGACCATTGTACTGAGGGTTCGTTTTTACATTGCGCTCGTACATATCAGGGATAATGTCATCAAGTATTTTTTCAAGCTGGAGCTCAGCCCATGTCCCTCGAACTTTTACGTTCGTCAAAATCCGATTCAATCCCTTTACATTGTCGGTCACGCCGGCAGAAAGCTCTTTCATTTCACCGAGAGACTTGTAGACGTTGGACAGCTGCTCAGATACGGTTTGAAAAGAGGAGTTGATCCGCCGATTCAGGGTTTCGGTCAGCTTCTCATCGACGGTTTTCCGCATTTCGTCGAGCTTTTTCTCATTTCCGTCCTGAAGCGTATGGATTGCATCCTGAATGCGTTTGGTCTGTCGATCTGTGTTTTCCGAGAGCGTCGACTGAACCTGCAGCATTTGCTTGTAGTTGCTCTCCGTTAGATCGCGCATCTGTTTTCCAAGAGACTCAAAGTCTGCATGGATCTGCTGGTGAAACAGTATATCCAGTTTTTGATTCAGTTGATCGAAATTCTGGCCCAGCTGATGGAACGGAAGCTGTAAACTATTTTCGTTTTCGGCCGTACCCTTCTGTTTTAATTTGATTAGAAGAACGATTGTGGTAATAGAAAGAATAATCGATAAGCCGAGAAGGACATACAATAATAGATCCATAATAACCTCTGATTCAAAATATAGTTTAATTGAATTATAACGGGAAAGATAGGATAAGTCAAATAAAAACACGAAATTATTTACAAAATGCCGAAAATATGATAAAATTTCACCAGAATCTGAGCAGAAAGCGAGATGGCGTGAATGGATGTAAAGAAGAAGGACGGCGTCTGCCGCCTGACGCAGGAAAACGGGAAGACACTGGCGTGGTCGGAAGCGTCCGGCGTGGCGCTCATCGAGCAGGACGGCCTGTATTTCAAGGACCTCGAGCGCTGCGGCAGCCTTCTGCCGTATGAGGACTGGCGGCTTTCCGACGAGGCGCGCGCGGAGGACCTCGCGAAGCGGCTGACGCTCGAGGAGATCGCGGGCCTCATGCTGTATTCGCCGCATCAGGCCGTGCCGCCGCAGCCCGCCGGCCCGTTCGGCGGCACATACGGCGGGAAGCCGTATGCTGCGTCCGGCGAGCCGCCGTATGCGCTTTCCGATCAGCAGAAGGAATTCATGGAGCGGGAGCACATCCGGCATATCCTGATGATCACCGTGCAGGACGCGGGCACCGCGGCGCGGTGGAGCAACGCGCTGCAGGCGCGCGCCGAGTCGCTGCCGCACGGCATCCCGGTCAACATCTCCTCCGACCCGCGCAACGGCGCGCGCGGCAATTCCGGCATGGAGTTCAAAACCGGCGGCAGCGACGTGAGCCGGTGGCCCGAGGGCGTCGGCTTCGCGGCCTGCTTCGACCCCGCGGTCGTCCGGCAGTTCGCCGAGGACGCCTCCCGCGAATACCGCGCGCTCGGCATCACGACGGCGCTCGGCCCGCAGATCGACCTGTGCACCGAGCCGCGCTGGATGCGCTTCGTCGACACGCTCGGCGAAAACGTCGAGATGACGAAGCAGCTCGTCAAGGCGTACTGCGACGGCATGCAGACGACGCAGGGCAGCGAGACCGGCTGGGGCTGCGACAGCGTCAACACGATGGTCAAGCACTGGCCGGGCGGCGGCACCGGCGAGGGCGGCCGCGACGCGCACTACGCGTTCGGCAAATACGCGGTCTACCCGACCGGCAACGCCGCCGAGCACATGAAGCCGTTTACGGAGGCGGCCTTCAGGCTGGATGGCCCGACGGGCGCGGCCGCGGCGGTCATGCCGTACTACACGGTCTCCTGGGGGCTCGACACGAAGAACGGCAAAAACGTCGGCAATTCCTACAGCGAATACCTCATCAAGGACCTGCTGCGCGAGAAGTACGGCTTCAAGGGCGTCGTCTGCACGGACTGGGGCATCACGCAGGACCCCGCGCCGGACATCGATGCGTTCGGCAGCCGGTGCTTCAATATGGAGGACAAGACGGAGGCCGAGCGCTGCCTCACCGCGATCTTGAACGGCGTCGACCAGTTCGGCGGCAATTCGGAGATCGCGCCGATCGTGGAGGCGTACAGAATCGGCTGCGCACGGTTCGGCGAGGCCGCGATGCGCGCCCGCATGGAGCGCTCCGCCGCGCGCCTTCTGAAAAACATCTTCCAGTGCGGCCTGTTTGAGGACCCGTACCTCGACCCCGAGCAGTCCGTGCAGATCGTCGGCTGCAAAGCGTTCTGCGACCACGGCTTCGAGGCGCAGCACAAGTCCGTCGTGCTGCTGAAGAACAGGGAGAGCTGCCTGCCGCTGAAAAAGGGGTTGAAGATCTACACGCCGGTGCGGCAGATCCGCGCTTCGAAGGGCTTCATGCGCAACGACATCCCGGCGCACACCGAGGACCCCGTCACGGCGGCGCTCCTCGCGCCGTACGGCACGCGCGTCGAAACGCCGGAGGAGGCGGACGTCGCGATCGTGTTCGTCGAAAGCCCGGCCTGCAACCCGTATTCGAAGGCGGACGCCGAAAGCGGCAGCAACGGCTACCTGCCGATCACGCTGCAGTACCGCCCGTATACGGCGGATACCGCGCGCGCCGTCAGCATCGCGGGCGGCGACTTCCGCGAGGACTTCACGAACCGCAGCTACCGCGGCAAGACGAACACCGCCTACAACGAGTCGGACCTCGACAACATCCTCGCGTGCCGCAGGGCGATGGGCGATAAGCCCGTGATCGTCTGCGCGGCGCTCAACAACCCGATGGTCATGCACGAGTTTGAGCGCGAGACGGACGCGATCGTCGTCGAATTCGGCGTTTCGCGCGCGGCGGTGCTCGACGTCGTGTTCGGCGATTACGAGCCGACGGGCCGCCTGCCGATCCAGATCCCGAAGGACATGGAGACGGTCGAGGCGCAGAGCGAGGACCGCGCGCTCGACATGGAGCCGCACGTCGACGAGGCGGGCAATGCGTACGACTACGGCTTCGGCCTGAACTACAGCGGCGTCATCGGCTGACGCTCCCCTTTGCTTGACATAACTCGACAGAAGTCGTACAATGTACGAAAGCACCGAGAGAAGGGAAGCGATTGCCTTGGCAAACCGAGACCGGCGCAAAGCGGGCGCCGCAGCGGGCCGCCCGCCGAAAAAGAGAAAAAAAGTAAACCGGTTCCGTGTCGCGGTGATCGCGGCCGGCATCATCGTCGTGGCGGCCGTTGCGGTCAGCATCGTCTATGCGGCGAACGCGGCCGGCGCAGGCGGCGGGTTTCTCGCCATTTCGGACGGGCAGCCGGAGTTCTTTTCGACGATCCGGCCCGACGCCGGCGAAGCGGACGGCAGCACGGCCTCCGGCGCGGAGGATGGGGCGGACGCGAGCGCCGCGCCGACCTCGGAATTCGACGGCGCGCTGTTTGTCGGCGACAGCCTGACGGCGCAGCTCGAGACGTACGTCGAGGAGGGCGCGGGCAGCGAAACGATTCTGCACGACGCGATTTTCCTGACCTCGGACAATTATTCCTGGGGCGACGCGGTCGACGAACTGGACGGCGGCGAAGGCTCGCTGTACCTCAGCGACGCGGAGGACGCCTCCGCGGTGACGCTCAGCGCGGCGATCGAGCAGACCGGCGCGCGCAAGCTGTACATCCAGCTCGGCAAGGAAGACCTCATCTACAACGACGTCGCCACGGTGACGGAGCGCGCGAAGACCGTGCTCTCCGCGCTGAAGAGCGCGTACCCGTCGCTGGAGATCACCGTGCAGTCGGTCACGCCGATGCTCGAATGGATCGACTACGAGGGGCTGAGCAGCACGACCATCGCGGAATACAACGCGGAGATGAAGACGTACTGCGCCGCGAACAGTATGGGCTTTGCCGATGTGGCGGCCTTCTTTACGGACGGCTACCTGCCGGCCGAGTACTGCGCGGACCCGGGCCAGCTCTGCATCCACCTGAACGATGCGGGCTGCGCGCTGTGGACCTCCTACCTGCTCGGTGAGATCAGCCCGGAGCCGACGCCGTCGCCCGAGCCGTCCCCGGACGGTACGGAGGCTTCGACGGAGGAAAACAGCGCCGCTGACGATGCGGGCGCGGACGGCGAAGCCGCTGCGGATGCAGCTTCTGCGGATTCGTCCTCCACGGATGTCGGTGTCAGCCCGGCAAGCACCGAAACGGGCGGCGCAGGCCGCGCAGACGCGCTGCAAGCCGACGCAACATATGGATAAGATTTGTTATGCAACCACCAGATATTCGATTTTCTCAAATATTTCAAAAAAATTGAAAAAAGGGCTTGCAATTTTCGGATGGGTATGGTATTATTACTAGGCCGTCAGATGAGACGGAAACAAAATAGTTGGTGTTGATTACGACGAGGGTCCACCTGTTCCCATTCCGAACACAGAAGTTAAGCTCGCTTGTGCCGACGATACTTGGCTGGAGACGGCCCGGGACAATAGGTTGATGCCAACACAAAAGAGGAACCGCAGTGCTGCGGTTCTTTTTTTATTTTCTGCGCGGCCGGTGCGGCTGCGTTTGCCGCGGCTCCCGCGGCTTTTCTTTTGCATCGCGGGGGCGAAGCGGGCGGCTGGAACACACGATTCTTCCGTTTTCCACAGAATCCGAAAAGAAATGGTTTCAATTTTGTAAGCTTGCTTGACATCGCGAGCCGTCCTGCGGTATAGTATGCTTAGGAAGATATACCCTGAGCGATAAGGGGGATTCGTTATGAAAAAGAAAAACAGCGTAAAAATCCTTTCGGTCCTGCTGGCGGTGCTTTTGCTCGGCGGCATGGTGCCGCTTGCGGCTGCGGCGGAGGAAGCGCAGACCGTCACGGTTTCCGTGAAGGGAACGTACATCCCGCCGAAGATGGAGGCGGTTCTGGAAAGGATCAATACAATCCGCGAAAAAGCGATGGGCGAGTCTTACACGCCGCTGGAGTGGTCGGCCGACCTCGAGACGGCGGCGCGGCTTCGTGCGGCGGAGGCTTCCGTTTCGTTCAGCCACACGCGCCCGAACGGACAAAGCTGGGACACGGTTTTTGCGGAAGCGGATGCACAGAACGGAAAAGCCGAAAATCTGGCATGGAATGCTGGCGATGAAACAGCAGATGCCATGCAGCGGGCGGTCGAACTCTGGTATGCGGAAAAGGCAGCCTATGAGAAAGATAAAAACGACCCGAGTGCCGGTCATTATGCCGCGCTGATCGATCCGACGTACAAGACCATCGGCATCGCCGCCTTCCAGGGAGAGGGCAGCGAGCTTGCGGCGACGGCGGCGGAGCTTTCCACCGCAGAGACGCCGGAGGGTGAAGCCGCTGCGCAGAATGCGGAGGACGGAACGGTGACCGAGCAGCAGATCGAGGTCGCGGCGGAAAGCCTGTCGCTTTCGATCACTGCGGACGGCGCCAAACTGAAAGAGCAGGAAACGCTTGCGCTCGGCCTTTCGGCGACGGTCACGTTCGGCGAGGGGGATGCTGCGCACACGACGGCGTGCACGGTCATATCGCAGGTGCAGTGGAGCTCCTCTGATACAGCGGTCGCGACGGTGGATGAAACCGGCGTGGTGACGGCCATCACGCCGGGCGAGGCGGAGATCACGGCAGCGGCCGGCGGCTGCAGCGCGTCGGTGGCGCTTACCGTCGAGGCGGCCGCGCCTGTGCCGACGGAAACACCGGAGCCGACAGTAACGCCGGAACCGACAGTAACGCCGGAACCGACGGAGCCGACGGCGACTGCAACGCCTGCATCTACCCCAACGGCATCGCCGGTAGCAACGCCCACGCCGACGGCGACGCCTACGGCAACGCCCACGCCATCACCCACGCCTACCCCTACGGTAACACCCACGCCTACGCCCACACCGACGGCAACGCCTACGGTGACGCCTACACCCACACCGACGCCGACGCCGAAGCCGACAGAGACGCCGAAGCCCACCCCTGTCCCAACGCCGTCTCCGACGCCCGTAAAGACAGACCCGGCGTACACGCTGCGCATCGACCGGGAGGGCTTCACGATCACCGACGATCTGAAGGCGGCCGGACTCGGCAGCGAGGAGAAGATCCGCGCGGCGTTTGAAGCCGCGTGGGAAGGCGAGACGATCAAGGGCGTGCAGTACCTCGACGTGAAGCTGCAGGTCAGCACGGACGGAAACGCGACCTGGCAGGTCGTCGGCGAGGAAGCGTATGCGGACGGCGGCAAGTTCATCGGCCTGCCCCGCCCGGAGGGCGCCGGCGCGCAGGATGCGTTCGTCGTCTACCACATGTACGCGGAGGATATGCTCGGCCACAAGGCCGGGGACATCGAGGTGTTTGAGGGCGACGACATCCGCGTGGAGAACGACCTCGTCCTCCTGACGGTGAGCGGCTTCTCGCCGTTTGCGGTCGTCTGGAAGGAAGCCCCGCCCGAAACGACGTCGGCCGGAAAGACGCGCTCGGGCGATGCACAGCCGACGGCGACGCCGGTGCCGACCGCGGAAGCGACGGCCGCGCCGAGCGCAACGCCGACGAACGGCCCGGACCTGAAGGTTCCGCCGACCGGCGACGCCACGCCGTTTGCGGCCCTTGGTGCGGCGGCCTCCGCCTCTGCCGCGGGCCTTGCAGCACTGCGCCCGCGCAGGAGAAGGAAGCGGTAAATCGAATTGCACAGAGAAAACGCTGTCCGGCGCCGCCGGGCGGCGTTTTTTGCGTATTCAATGCGGCGTTTTTTGCGCGTTCGATTGCGCGCGCCGCGCCGGTGTGCTACAACTGTCTCTTATACACATCTGACGCTGCCGACGAATTAGACGGTGTA
>USBH01000074.1 GCA_900552925.1 uncultured Oscillospiraceae bacterium | reverse complement strand
AGATTAGCTGCAGTCTCGTGGGCTCGGAGATGTGTATAAGAGACAGGTGCATGACGATGGTCTGGAACATTCTGGTTCCGGGCGTCATCGTCGGCCTCGTCGGCATCGTGCTGCTGCTCTGCCTGATCCCCGTCATCAAGGGCCTGAAGTAAGGGGGTGCGCGCATGGCAAAGCAGATTCTCTCCGCCGTGGCCGGCGCTGGTCGGCGGGTTCAACAAAATATCGGATAAGTTTGTCGATGAATTCCTGACGAAAGACGGCGAGACCGTCGAGCATGCCAAAGCGCGCCTCGCGTAGGAGCAGGCGGCCCGCGAGGCGGAAAAGGCCGAAACACAAACAAAACTTTAACATTTCCGTGGTATAATGCAGAAGAATGAGGTGGCATGCACGATGTTTAAAATTCTGGTTGTGGAAGACGACCGCGAACTGAACAAAACCGTATGCGCGTATCTGCGGCAGAACGGCTATGAAGCGGTGGGGTGTCTCGGCGCGAACGAGGCCTACGACGCCATGTACGGCGGCGCGCTGGTTGATCTGATCATTTCGGACATTATGATGCCGGAGGTGGACGGCTTCGAGTTTGCGCGGACCGTGCGGGAGCTGAACCGGGAAATCCCGATTCTGTTCATGACGGCGCGGGACGACTTTGCCGCAAAGCAGCGCGGCTTCCGCGCGGGCATCGACGATTATATGGTCAAGCCGGTCGATCTCGACGAGCTTCTGCTGCGCATTGCGGCGCTGCTGCGGCGCGCCGGGATCGCGGCGAGCAAGAAGCTGACGGTCGGCGATCTGACGCTCGACGCGGAGGAGCGCACCGCCTGCCTGCGCGGCGCGGAGATCCCGCTGACCGTGCGGGAATTCAACCTGATCTACAAGCTGCTGTCCTACCCGAAAAAGACCTTCACCCGCTCGCAGCTGATGGACGAATTCTGGGACAGCGCGTCCACCTCCGGCCCGCGCACGGTGGACGTGTATATCACGAAGCTGCGCGACAAGTTTTCGGAATGCGACGATTTTGAGATCGTGACGGTGCACGGGCTCGGCTATAAGGCGGTGCTGAAATGAGCGGTGAAAAGAAGGCGAGAGGCGTCCGCTGGCTGCTTGCCCTGCGGCGGTACCTGCTCTTTTTTCTGCTGATGGCGTTCGTCATCAGCTGCTGCATGACCCTGTTTTTGAACATGATGTCCCGGACGACGGGGCTGACGCTGACGCAGGTGCACATCGAGCAGGCGGCCAAGGTCACCTTCCTCAACGTGCTTTTGCTGAGCCTTTTGTGCACGGTGATCGACGGCATCCGCCGGAAGATCATGGTGGACCGCCCGGTGCGGAAGATCACGTCGGCGGCGGAGCAGATCATGAAGGGCGATTTTTCCGTCCGGATCCCGCCGATACACACCATCGACAGCGCGGACGGCTTCGGCACGATTGCCGAATGCCTCAACAAGATGGCGCAGGAGCTGGCCGGCATGGAGACGCTGCGCACGGATTTCATCGCCAATGTGTCCCACGAGCTGAAAACGCCGCTCGCGGTCATTCAGAATTACGGCACGATGCTGCAGCAGCCGGACCTGCCGGAAGAGAAGCGGCTGGAATACGCGAAATCCGTCACCGAGGCTTCCCGCCGCCTCGCCAATCTGATCACGAATATTCTGAAGCTCAACAAGCTGGAAAACCAGCAGATCTACCCGAAGGCGGAGACCTACGACCTGGGCGAGCAGCTGTGCGCGTGCCTGCTGGCCTTTGAAAACGCGTGGGAAAGCAAGGCGCTCGAGATCGACACGGACGTCGAAGAGGGCGTGCTGGTGGACGCCGACGCCGAGCTGCTTTCCCTCGTCTGGAACAACCTGTTTTCCAATGCGATCAAATTCACCGAGCCGGGGGGAAGCCTCGCGCTTTCCCTGCATACGACGGGCGATTTCGCCGTCGTGCAGGTTTCGGACACCGGCTGCGGTATCCCGCCCGAGGTGGGGCGGCACATCTTTGAGAAATTTTACCAGGGCGACACCTCCCACGCCGCGCAGGGCAACGGCCTGGGCCTTGCGCTCGTCAAGCGGGTGATCGAGATCGTGGGCGGGGACATCTCCGTCAACAGCGCGGTCGGCAGGGGAAGCACCTTCACGGTTCGGATCAGGAGAAAGCAGCATGCAGCGGTTTAAAGAGATTCCGCGCAGGCTCCTGTTTCCGGGCGCCGCCGTCGCGCTGTACACGTTTTACACCACGATTATGGCGGTCGTCAATCTGGTGCGCGACCGGAAATCCGGCAGCCCGGTGATGGCCGCGGCGCGGGGCGTCAATCTGGCCGCGGCGCTGGTCTCGATGCTGTCGCTCGAAATCGCGATGCTGACCCAGTTCAACGACGGGAGCAAGGGCGCGTTTTTCCGCCGGGCCATGATCGGCTCGACCGGCGGGGCTGTGTGCGTCCTCGTGACGGTCATGGGCCTCTATATGGTGATCCACGCCGCAAGGCGAATCCGAAAGCTGCGGGCGGACAGCAGTCCGTCCCAAGATAAGTGAAAGGAGAATTGACTGTGGAAAATAAAAACGAAACCTTTACGTATACCTACTCGTCGAAGCAGCAGGAGGAGATCCGGAACATCCGGAGCAAATACCTGCCGAAGGAAGAGGACAAAATGGAGCAGCTGCGCCGGCTGGACCGGAGCGCCTCGAAAAAGGGCACCGTCGTGTCCGTCACGCTGGGCGTGATCGGCTGCCTGCTGCTGGGCGTCGGCATGTGCTGCACGATGGTCTGGATGCAGAACTGGTTCATCCCGGGCGTCGTTATCGGCGTGCTCGGCATAGCCGCCGTGGCCGTCGCCTACCCGGTCTACAACCGGATTACGAAGAAGGAGCGCGAAAAGCTGGCCCCGCAGATTTTGAAGCTGACCGAAGAGCTTTCGAAACCGGAATGAAACGGAATAGAAAAAGAGACCGTGCGGGCGATGTGCTGCACACGGTCTCTTTTTCTATGCGTTTCTGCCGGGGAAAGCCGCTCATGCTTCGGGCGGGTTTCCGTCCGCGGCCTGCCGCTTCTGCCTGCGCCGGCGCAGCAGGCAAAACACGGCGCCGGCGTCAGAACAGCATGGCCAGCGTGCCGGCCACAACGAGCGCGAGGCCGACGCCGGATTTTTTTGAAAGCCGCTCGTGAAAGACGAAGTAAGAAAACGCGACCGTCACGAGGATGCTCAGCTTGTCGATGGGGACGACCACGCTGGCGGGGCCGTCCTGCAGCGCCCGGTAGTAGCACAGCCACGAGGCGCCGGTCGCGATGCCGGACAGGCAGATAAACAGCAGCTCCCGCTTCGGGATCTGCCGCACGGTGTGCAGCTTGCCCGCGATCGGGACCATCGCCCAGGCCATGACGAGCACCACGGCCGTGCGGATCGCGGTGCCGAGGTTGGACTCGACCCCGCTGATGCCGACCTTGCCGAGGATGGAGGTCAGGCTCGCGAACACCGCGGAGCCCACAGCGTAGAGCAGCCAGCGCTTTTTGGGCGTATCGGGGCTTTTCTCCACGTCCTTTTTCTCGATCATCAGGAACGTGCCGACGGCGATCAGGACGATGCCGACGCCGCCGAACAGGCTGATGCGCTCGTGCAGGAAAATGAAGGCAAGCAGCATGGTCAAAACCACGCTCGATTTGTCGACCGGCACGACCTTGTTGATGTCGCCGAGCTGCAGTGCCTTGAAATAGCAGAGCCACGACGCGCCGGTTGAAAGGCCGGAGAGCACCAGGAACAGCCAGGTGCCGCCGGAGATGGAAGCAATCTGCGTCTGCGAGCCGACGAGAAACACCATGAGCCACGAAAATACGAGCACCACAATGGTGCGGATCGCCGTCGCCACGGTCGAATCGGTCTTTTGAATCCCGCACTTGGCGAGCACGGCGGTGACGCCTGCGAAAAAGGCGGAGCCGAATGCAAACAGAATCCACATGCTGCCTTACCTCCTGAAACGATCGCCGGCGCCCCACACGGTTTCGATGTAGCGGGGCTTCGACGGATTTTCCTCAAGCTTTTCCCGCAGCCGGTTGATGTGCACGGCGACGGCGGCGTTGTCGCCGCCGCCTTTCCAAAGCAGATTATACCATAGGCGGAACAGGCCGTTTATAAACTGCAGATAAAATCTGTGCCCGAACGGGGGATTTTTTCTGTGTGGCACAGAGCGCAGCCGCCGTGCGGCCGAAAGGCTATTGATTTCCGCTTTTGCTCTTATTATAATACGGGTAGGATGGAAAAAGCAACGCAGAGCGCCGGCAGGCGCCGCGAAAGGGGATAAAAAGATGAAAACTGTGCAGTGCGCGCTGACCGCGGTGCTGTGCGCGGCAAAATATGCCGGACAATAGAAAACAAAATCGAATGCGGCGGCTCCCGGGGTTACCCCTGGAGCCGCCGCATGTTTTGCAAATGAAAAGCCCGCCGCGGGCGGAAAGCCGTTGCGGCGGGCGGAAGCGCAGAAATTTGAGCGGCTCAGGCGACCTTCCGGTGCAGGCAGAGCGCCAGCAGGACGGCGGCCAGCGCGCCGCTGAGCTTTGCGGCGATGACGGCGGCCAGCATCTGGGGCTCCGTGCTGATCGTGAACGCCATGTGGGCCGCCAGCAGGCTGGTGCCGCTGACGAGGAACGCGCCGGCCGCCACCTTGCCGCGGTCGTCCATGTCCGGGAACATGGAGAGCGTCGGCAGCGCGCTGACAAGGCCGACCAGCATGGCCGTCAGGCTCTGGGGCTTCATGCCGAGCCGTTCGCCGAGCCAGGCAAACGGACGCACAAGCAGGCGGCGCACAAGCTCCGCCGCGGGCAGGCTGCCAAGCAGAACCACGCCGATGGAGGACACGGTGGCCATGGCCTCCTCGATCGGCGCCATGCCGGGCAGGGGGCTCCAGCCGGTCATGGATTCGACCGCCGCCAGCACAAGGCCGATGGTCACAAGCCAGCGGATGCCCTCGGCCAGCAGGCAGAAGCCGCGGACCAGCTTGTCGGGGATTTTCCACAGCCCGAGCAGGAGCAGCAGCGCCAGAGCGAGGACGGGCAGGTTCTGGTGCAAACAGGCGAGCGGGGAAAGCCCGCAGAACAGTCCGCCGACCACAAGCCCGACCGGCATGGCCGCCAGCCCCAGCATGATGCCCTGCGCAAAGAGCGGGCGGTCCGCCCGCGGGATCATCCCCATGCCGATGGGGATCGTAAACACGATGGTGCAGCCGAAAATTGAAGCGGCGACCAGACCGGCGTAGCTGCCGAGCAGCGGGTCCTCCGCCAGATCCCTGGCGAGCGGGTAGCCGCCCATATCGATGGCGAGCAGGCTGCCGAACATGGCGGGGTCCACGCCGATCAGGCGGTAGAACGGGACGATCACCTGCTCCAGCCCCTGTGCGAGCACCGGGGTCAGGCAGATCATCCCCGCCATCGAGAGCGCCATGGAGCCGAGCATCATAAAGCCCGATTCAAATTTGTCGCCAAAGCCCCACTTGTTGCCGCGCAGGCGGTCGACGCCGCCCAGCACGGCGCCGGCGGCCATGACGATCATCAGTACCTGGTTCACAGCCCGCGCTTAAAAGGCCGTGAAATTCCGGCGCATGGTCTCCTCGATGGCGTCGATGGTGCGCGGTGTCGCGGCGGAGAGGTTTTCGCAGCCGTTTTCGGTCACAAGGCAGTTGTCCTCCACGCGGAAGCCGATGCCCCATTCCTCGTGGTAGATGCCGATGTCCACGCAGAACACCATGTTCGGGGCGATCTGCACCGGCGTCTCCACCGCGTCGTGCACGTCGAAGCCGACGTGGTGCGCGCCGCCGTGCCACATGTACCGGCCGATGTTTTGCACGTCGTCCAGCACGCCGGCCTCTTTCAGCAGCGCCGCGCAGTACCGGTGCGACTCGCCGTCCACGTCCTTCATGGCCATGCCGGGCCGGATGATGGAAAACATGTAGTCGGAGGTCTGCAGGGCGATCTCGTACAGCAGGCGCTGGCGGTCGTTGAATTTGCCGTTGCAGGGCCAGCCGCGGGACACATCGGTCATCAGGTTGTCGTGCCAGGCGCCGACGTCGTTCAGGACCATGTCGCCGTCGTGGGCCTGGCCCTTGTAGGTGTAGTAATGGATGCAGAAATTGTTTTTGCCCGCCGAAATGATCGAGGGGAAAGCGGGGCCCTGCGGGCCGTACTGCCCGAGCGTGTAGTCGAACACGGCCTTGTACTGGTACTCGTACATGCCGGGCTTCGAGGCCTTCATCATGGCGGTGATGCCCGCGCAGGTGATCTCCTCCGCCCTGCGCATGGCTTCGAGCTCGCAGGGCTGCTTGATCGTGCGCATGCGGCGGATCAGCGCGTTGGCGTTTTCAATCTGCAGGTACGGGTAGTCCGAGGCGACGCGCTTCAGCAGGCGGTGCGCGGGCTCGTCGCGGTCGGTGGGAGAGACCCGGAACAGATCCAGGTAGAGGTACTGGTAATTGCCGCTCGTCGCGAGCCGGTGCAGCTCCGTTTCAAAGCTGTCCGTGTAGCCGACGTCCGCGATGCCGGAGCGCTCCGCGGCTTCCGCCGCCTTGATGCGCTCGCCGCTCCAGCGCTCGACCAGCCAGTCCGGCGGCAGGATATAGACCTTCTCCGTCACCCGGCCCGCGCCGTCCTTTCGGGCGATCAGCGCGAGCTCCTTCTGGTCGAGACCCGTGAGGTAGAGAAAGTTGCGGTTTGTGTAAAACGGGTAAAACTCGTCGTTTGTCTTGCGCACCTCTGTGCCGGAGAACAGCACCAGCAGGGCGTTTTCCTTCATCTGGGCGTAGAGCTTTTCCCGGTTGCCTTGATAAAATTCCTTGTTCATGGTTCCTCCTGTCCCGCTGCGCCGAAAGGTCGGGCGCGGCGCTGCCTGCGTTGTCCTGTGCAGGTATTTCAACTATCGATTGTATCCCTTTGTCCCCGCAAATGCAACTGTTTTCTGCGATTTTTGCGGGAAGGTGCAAAAAAGCCTGCGGCCCCCGAAGAAGGGCTGCAGGCCTGGCCAATGAGACGGCATCCCCGCACGCGGCGGCGCTATATTTCCATTTCGAGCAGCGCAAAGCCGAGCGTCTTGCCGTGCATATCCACCGCCAGCGAGCGGGTGACCCCGCCGCCGAGCGCGTCCTCCATGACGAAATTCAGCGCGTGGATATTCAGCAGCTCGTAGCGCGTCACCTTGCCGTGGACGATCTCTTTGAAGTACGCCGCAACGGCCTCCGCCGTGACGCTCTGCCGGATGCGGTCGAAATCCTCGGGCTTGTAGGCGATCACGGAAATCACCGAGATGTTCCCCTTGTCGCCGGTTCTCGAATGCGCGATTTCACGCAGCTTCATACGCCAACCTCCTTGTACTCCACATGAATCTGAACGTCCTCCCGCGGGATCAAAATCGACGCGATCGAGATGATCTCCCGCACCGACTTCACGGCGCCGCCGCCCCCGGCCGGGCCGTTGGTGTACAGCGCCTCCACCTCGTTGCCGATGATTTCGGCGTTCGCGCGGTCCTTTGTGCGGGCCGCCACGCGCAGGCGCACCTCCACAGGCGGCGCTTCGGCGATGCGGCTGCTCACCGCGTCGCGGTACAGGGCGTTGACGCCCATCTCGTCGATGCGCAGCTCCTCGTACGCGCAGCCGACGATCTCCAGCCGCTTGCGGATGATTTCCGCCGCGAGCCGGGCGCGCGCCAGCGCCGTGGAGCCGCCGTAGCTGATCTGTCCCTCGCCGATCCAGCAGTCGCGGTAGCCGATGCTCGTCTTGTACATGCCGTTATGTTTGCGTCCCGTCACGCCGGTGACGCGCACGCGGTCCTTCCCCTCCTGATGCACGGCGACCCCGCTGAAATCCGCCTGTCTCTTATACACATCTGACGCTGCCGACGAATTAGACGGTGTAGAT
>USBH01000073.1 GCA_900552925.1 uncultured Oscillospiraceae bacterium | reverse complement strand
CTGCAGTCTCGTGGGCTCGGAGATGTGTATAAGAGACAGGCGCAGATCGACGAGGCCACTGCCTTCTTCTGCGACTGGTTCTACGACCGCAGCGCCGTGATCGACCCGGCCTACGGCGACGACGTGCTCTATCCGCCCTACAACGCATCGGGCGCGCCGATGGTTTACCCCACCGCGGTAGACGGCATTGCTTCGCGCGACGCGCTGCTGGCAGCGACCGAACGCTACTTTGACGCCGACACGGCCGAAGCGCTGCTCGACTCCGTATACGCGCAGGACGTAGACGGATTTCTCTGCGTGAGCAAGAGCCTTGGGCTCGGCGGCCCCGGCTATGACGTTACGCTGACCGTAACCGACAGTGGGGACGGCAGCTATACGATCCGCATGGATTCCGTGCTCGCCGGCGACGATCTTCAGTTTGATCCCGTCTCCGTACAATACAGGCCGGCGAACGGGACGGCCATATTCGGCGGAGACTATGATACGATTCAATCGTTTTTCATCACCTGTCTTTACATCAACGAATGCACCGTTGTGTTCGAATGATGTGTTCGAATGCTATACGGGAGACCGGCGCAAAACAGTCGCGCCCGGTCTCCCTGCCGTTTTCATCCGGCAGACGCAAACGCATTCGCCCCCTCGGGAAATCGCCCGTGCGGGATGCAGAAAAAGTCGGCGATGAAGTGCCAGACGCGCACGAGCCCCGTCACGTCGAACTGCCGGTCGAGCCGGAAGGCGTTGACCTGCATGTCCGCGGTGCCGTCCGCGTTGTAGACAAGCTCCAGCGCGGGCGACGTGTCGTTGAAGCTCAGGCGGCGGCCCTCGGCGTCGACGACGAGTATGCCGACCAGAAAGAGCAGCGCGAGCGCGGTGCAGAGAAAGGAAATCAGAAACGGGCGGGTGCGGAAACGGCTGTGCATGGTACAGAACTCCTTTTTTCGTTTTCTGTACCGAGTATGCCCGCGCCGCGGCGCGCCTATTCCGCAAGGTCGTTCAGAACCGCGAGGATCGTCTCGCCGAGCAGCCGCCCCGAATACTGCGCCTCGCTGAGCGTGTTCACCTCCGTGCCGACCTCCACGAGGACCGAGGCGTGCGTGGCGTGCATGTTGTAATTGCGCTGTGAAAAAAACAGCGGCCTGTACAGCCCCGGGAACAGCGCTTCCCCCTTCTGCTGCAGCCGCAGCGCAAAGTGCAGGTTCTCGCGCCAGTCGGGAAAGAGCGGGTCCTCGGAGAGGTCGCAGCCCGTGAGGATCATGATCTGCGCCGCGTCCTTCCCGTTGACCTCGGCGACCGGCTTGTAGCGCGTGCCGTCCTCGTCCTCGCCGAACGCGTCGCGGTGTACGTCCACGGTGATCTGGATCGTCGGGTACGCTTCGAGGTTTTTCCGGATCGTCTCCATCGAGCGGTCGTAGCTGCCGGAATAGGCCGGGTAGTCGTGCAGCGTCGTGTCGTGGATCACGCCGAAGCCGCCCGCCTCGATGACCGCCGCGGCCTCGGCCGCCACCGAGAGGATGCTCTCGTCCGGCTCGGTCGAGCGGAAATCGTCGTCCGTGTAATACCAGTCGGTGTCGCTGAGCAAAAAGGATTCGCTCGCGTGCGTCGAGTACAGCAGGACGACCGGCGAGCCGTCGCGCTTCACATGCACGTCCGGGTCGATCTGCAGCTCCTCGTACAGGTCCACGCCGGATTCCGACGTATCCTTGACGGAAAAGCCGTCCACGGTCTCGCCGCCGCCCATCCAGGTGGAGGCGACCGGCGCCGTCTCCCGCTCCGGGTCCGGCGTCGGCGCGACCTCGGGCTCCGGCTCCGCCCAGGGGGACAAAATCCCGTCCGCCTCGGTCTCCGGCGTTTCCGCTAAAGCACCGCCGCCGTCGGGCTGCAGCGATGCTTCCGCTTCGGGCGCGACCGTCAGCCCGGCCGCGCGCAGCGCCCACGCCCCGCCGTTTTCGCGGACAGCCGGCAGGAGATTGTCCACCATGCACCACGCACACAGCGCAACGGCTGCGGCGGCGCAGGCCGTCCACGCCGTTTTCCGTATCCACATCGCTTTGACTGCAATCCGTCTCATATCCGTGCTTCCCCCGCTTTCGTCTTCTTCCATGTGTATGGCGCGCCGGGCCGCGGTATGCCTGCGCGAAAGCCGGGAAGGCCCGCCGCCCCTGTACCGATCTTATAAAAAATTCACAGATTCGACATCAAACCCCTTTGGCAATCTGCTATAATAAAGGTGTATTATACGCTGCTTTAACGAACGCTGCGCCCCTATGGGGCCCCAATTGAGAAAGGAATGATCCCAGAATGCCCACATCGAAGTACTCGGAAATCACCCCCGAAATCCAGAAGCTCGCTTCCTACTGCGTACAGAACGGTACGATTGATCCCACGCTTTATACAAAGTACGACGTCAAGCGCGGCCTGCGCGACCTGAACGGCAACGGCGTCCTGACCGGCCTGACCGGCATTTCGGAGATCCGGTCCAGCAAGGTCGTGGACGGCAAGAGCGTCCCCGCGGAGGGCCAGCTCTTCTACCGCGGCTACAACATCGAAGACCTCGTGCGCAGCATGCCGGCCGACCACAGCTTCGGCTTTGAGATGACGGCCTACCTGCTGCTGTTCGGCGAGCTGCCGACGAAGGAGCAGCTCAAGCTGTTCATCGACCAGCTCTCCTTCTACCGCACGCTGCCGACCGGCTTTGTGCGCGACATCATCATGAAGGCGCCGAGCAACGACATGATGAACACGCTCGCGCGGAGCGTGCTGACGATGTACTCGTACGACGAGACGCCGGACGACGTTTCGATTCCGAACGTGCTGCGCCAGTGCATCCAGCTCATCGCGATCTTCCCGCTGCTCTCGGTGTACGGCTACCAGGCCTACCGCCACTACAACGACGGCCGCAGCCTCTACATCCACCAGCCGAAGCCCGAGCTGACGACCGCCGAAAACATCCTGCGCATCCTGCGCTCGGACAAAAAGTTCACCCCGCTCGAGGCCAAGGTGCTCGACATCGCCCTGATGCTGCACGCGGAGCACGGCGGCGGCAATAACTCGACCTTCACGACGCACGTCGTCACCTCCTCCGGCACCGACACCTATTCCGCGATCGCGGCGGCGCTCGGCTCGCTCAAGGGCCCGAAGCACGGCGGCGCGAACATCAAGGTCGTGCGCATGTTCGAGGACATGAAGCAGGTCGTCAAGGACTGGACGGACGAGGACGAGATCCGCGATTACCTCACCCGCCTGCTCGACAAGGAGGCCTTCGACAAGGCCGGCCTCATCTACGGCATGGGCCACGCGGTCTACTCGATCTCCGACCCGCGCGCCAAGATCATGGAGAGCTTCGCGTCGGGCCTTTCCTCCGAAAAGGGCCGCGAGGACGAGTACGGCCTTTACATGCGCGTGGCGCGCCTCGCGCCGGAGGTCATCGGCGAGAAGCGCCGCATCTACAAGGGCGTTTCCGCAAACGTCGACTTCTACAGCGGCTTTATTTACAGCATGCTCGACCTTCCGATCGAGCTCTACACGCCGATCTTCGCCTGCGCGCGCATCGCGGGCTGGAGCGCGCACCGCATCGAGGAGCTGATCAACGCGGGCAAGATCATCCGCCCGGCGTACAAGGCGATTCAGCCGGAGCGCGAATTCCCGAAAAACATCTGAATCTTTCTAAAAAGAGCAAACCGGCAGGCTTTCGGCCCGCCGGTTTTTTCGTCATCCGGCACCCTTTCGGGCCTGTCCGCATATTCTGTCTTGTGGAGGCCTCCACAAGAGCTCAATGTGAACGGAATGAAAGGGGATTTTTCCGTATGAAGATTTATCGACCGAGCGACGACTGGGATACCTGCCCCAGCGCGCCCCGCGGCTGCGGCTGCTGCAACGTCTGCGGCTGCACGCCGTGCTGCTGCGTACAGGGCCCCACCGGGCCGCGCGGCGCGACCGGTCCGACCGGACCGCAGGGCGTGCAGGGCATTCAGGGCGTTGAGGGCCCGGCCGGCGCAACAGGCCCCACGGGCGCGACAGGCCCTGCGGGTACGACGGGCGCGACAGGGGCAACTGCTCCGGTCATATATGCACAACCACACGTATGGCCCGCGCGCAGGCCTTACCAGAATAAATCGGCGCCCATCCGCTGCCGAACGGCCCCGCCCCAGTCGATCGCCGTCCGATTTGCGGCAGGCGCCGCTCCTTTTTTTCGCAGAGCCTGCCGCCAGAGATAAACGCTTTTGAGGAGCGATCTGCCTCTTTCCGGAATATACTGTGATACACCACAAAAAGAAAGTTGGAAAACCATGTCAAATTTCAACCATAACCAGCATTATTTTCAATGCCCCTTGTGCTGCTGCAGGTGTATTGCCGGCGTTGCGGGCCCGACCGGACCGCAGGGGCCCACGGGGCCGACGGGCCCGCAGGGCTTACAGGGCGTTCCCGGGCCGCAAGGCCCCACCGGACCGCAGGGGCCCACGGGGCCGACGGGCCCGCAGGGCTTACAGGGCGTTCCCGGGCCGCAGGGGCCCACCGGCCCCACCGGGGCGCAGGGATCCACGGGGCCGACGGGCCCGCAGGGCTTACAGGGTGTTCCCGGGCCGCAAGGCCCCACCGGGGCACAGGGATCCACGGGGCCGACGGGCCCGCAGGGCCTGCAGGGCGTTCCCGGGCCGCAGGGGCCCACCGGCCCCACCGGGGCACAGGGCGCGGTGCCGGATGATTCCTTTGCTTCTTTTGCGAATTATCAGATGCAGCTTACACCGAACAGCCTTATTGTTCTGTTTCCCGATATAACAGATTCTACCGGAAACATCGCCGCTGTCGATTCGACGCATATCCGACTGGAGCCGGGATATTATCTGATCAGCTACGAAGTCTCGGTGCTGTTCAACTCGGCCAATTACATGCAGGTAACGCCGTCCTACAACGGCGCCCCGCATCTGGAAACAGGTATTTATTTTGCGACGCGCACCAACGGGTCCAGCGCCTGCGGGTCTTCCTTCCTGATCCTTTATGCGCCCTCTTCAACGGAATTTTCCCTCACCTATTCCGGCTCCGCCGAAGGCCGGGACGGCCAGGTTACGCTTACCATTTTAAAGCTGCGCCGAAATTGAAGAAAACACCGGCAAAGGGCAGGCGCCTGAAAGCGTCGGCGCGCGCCGGCCGGCTTTCCGCGCGGGCTCATCCCCGCGAAACGCAGAACGCACCTGCTCCCTGCCCCTTCTTCATATGGTACAGGCCTGATCGCATACCCTGTAGCAAGGCTGTATCAGGAGGGAAAGAAATATGATTGGCAAAGCGCAGCTTGAACAGATGAAAAGCGTTGCTATTACACAGGTCGACCGCAGCGCATTGGTCGATATTCGCAATATCCACATAGACGGTTCCGCCCCGGCCGCAGAGAAAATGCAAAGCTGCTTGGCGCAGATCGGCAATCCATACTGCTTTCTTTTCGGCGATACGCCTGTAAGAATACGGTTTGTCGCAGAGGACAGGACGCTGAAGCAGGCCCTGTACAACTACTTTGCAGGTCTGAAATAGCCTCGATGCCCCGCATACGCAAAAACGAAACGGCATGCCGCCCTGCCGAGCCGTTTTGGAGAATCGGGCTGTATATTCGGCTGTCCAGAGAGGACGGCAGCGAGGACGGAAGCGAAAGCATTCTTAACCAGGAGAAGATACTCCGCGATTTTGTAGAAAGCTATTTTGCGCCGGGCACCTACGCGATTGCAGGCGTGTTCGCCGACGACGGATCGACGGGCACCGACACGGCGCGGCCGGGCTTCCGACGGCTTGAGGGCTGCATGGCCCGCAAAGAAGTAAACTGCATGATCATCAAATCCCTCGCGCGCGGTTTCCGCAACCTTGCCGACCAGCAAAAGTTTCTGGAGGAATTCATCCCGCTTCACGGCGCAAGGTTTATCTGCACAGGCGCGCCGTTTATCGACACTTACGCAAACCCTCGCTCTGCAAGCGGGCTTGAAGTACCCATCCGGGGAATGTTCAACGAGCAGTTCGCCGCGGCCACTTCCGAAGAGATCCGCAAAACATTCCGGATGAAGCGGGAGCGCGGCGAGTTCATCGGCGCGTTTGCTCCTTACGGCTACAGGAAAGACCCAAACGACAAAAACCGCCTGCTCGTAGACGAAGAAGCGGCGGAGGTTGTCAAAAGTATTTTTCACTGGTTTGTAAACGAGGGGTACAGCAAAACCGGGATCGCACAACGGCTCAGCCGAATGGGCGAGCCGACCCCCGAAGCCTATAAGAGGAAAAAAGGCTTTAAGTACAGCAACCCCAATTCCGGCAAAAGCGACGGCCTCTGGTCGGCCGGCACGGTTGCAAGGATATTGCAGAATGAGGTTTATACGGGCGCAATGGTGCAGGGCCGCAATCGCGTGATAAGCTACAAGGTGCACAGGCAGATCAGCGTCCCCGAAGCGGAGTGGTTTGTCGTCCGGGGCACGCATGAGGCGATCATCGACCGGGAAACCTTCGGGAAGGCGCAGGCCCTGCACAGGCGCGATACAAGGGCGGCCCCCGGCAGCCAGGCAGTCTATCCGCTGTCCGGCTTTGTCCGCTGCGCGGATTGCAAAAAGGCCATGCGGCGCAAGACCGCGCGCAATATTGCCTACTACGCTTGCCGCAGCTACACCGATAAAAAGATTTGCAGCAAGCATTCTATCCGGCAGGATAAGTTGGAAAGCGCGGTGTTGGCGGCGTTGCAGATGCAGATTTCGCTTGCAGACAGGCTTACGGAGGAAATCGAACGGATCCGCAGCGCGCCTGTTATCAACCGGGAATGCAAGCGGTTGTCCCACGCTCTGGAGCAGGCTGAAAAGCATCTGAAGCAGTGCAGCGACGCTGCCGACAGCCTGTACCCGGATTGGAAAAGCGGCGAGATCACCAAAGCGGAATACCGGCGCTTGAAGGGCAAGCTTGCAGAACAGATGCAGCAGCTTGAAGCGAACATCGCCTATCTGAAAGAGGCGCTGCAGGCAGCGGCCGGCGGCAGCGGAAGCGGCGACCCGTATCTCACTGCCTTTTTGAAGCACAAAAACATTCAAACGCTGAACCGCGGGATTGTGGCTGAACTCGTGAAAATGATCTGGGTGCATGAAAACGGGGAGATCACGATTGATCTCAACTTTGCCGACGAATACCGGCGAATTGAGGATTGCCCCGAAAACAGCGGCGACGTCATCCGCGGGGACTGAGCGCCCGGCAGTCCGCTCAACGCAAAGCCGTATCCCGTGTTGTGCATAAACACACGGCTCTACAGGTGCAACGGGTCCCACCGGCCCTACAGGTGCGACAGGTCCTACCGGCGCAACGGGCCCGACGGGTCCCACCGGCCCAACAGGTGCGACAGGTCCTACCGGCGACGCGGGCGCTGCCGGCGCGACCGGCCCGACGGGCGACACAGGCCCCACCGGCGCAACGGGTCCCACGGGCCCGACGGGCGACGCGGGCGCAACGGGCGCGACCGGCCCCACAGGCGCGACGGGTCCCACAGGCCCCGGCGTCACGCCCGGCGCGGCCGTGAACGACCTGCAGCCCTCCGCCCAGCTCACCGAAGTCATCGACGCGTTCAACGACCTGCTCGCCTCTCTGCGCTCGGCGGGCGTCATCAGCACGTAACGCATGATCACCGTCAGTCTCTGCATGATCGTGAAAAACGAGGAACGGACGCTGCGCCGCTGCCTCGACTCCGTGCGCGGCCTGATGGATGAGATCATCATCGCCGACACGGGCAGCACCGACCGCACCGTGGAGATCGCGCGGGACTGCGGCGCGGCAGTCTGCACATTCCCGTGGTGCGACGACTTCGCCGCCGCCCGCAACTTCGCCTTTTCGAAGGCCACGATGCAGTACTGCATCTGTCTCTTATACACATCTGACGCTGCCGACGAATTAGACGGTGTA
>USBH01000072.1 GCA_900552925.1 uncultured Oscillospiraceae bacterium | reverse complement strand
CGGGGGGATTTCCTGAACGCCGTGCCGCGGGCCGGGCGGACTGTATGCGGCGCGACTTTCGGAAACGGCGCCGGCGGCCGCATTGTATTTTGTGCAGCTGTGTGCTTTTTTCTGTCAAATCTTCGTTTTCCCTCTTGCGAAAATCCCCAAAAAAAGCTATAATGAAGAAAATCAGTCATATGGCATTATGCGGGGTACGGGCGGCGCATGCGCGCGGTCCGCGTCCGGTGCTGTCTGCCAAATAAACTGGAAGCGAAAGGAGTACCACTTATGAATTATTCCAAAGAAGTGGAAATGATGTGCACTGTAGCCAAGGGCCCGAAGCACGGTCCGGCGCCGATTCCGGAAGAGGGCAAGTGGGTACAGGCCAAGGAAATCAAGGATATTTCTGCTTACACCCATGGCGTAGGCTGGTGCGCACCGCAGCAGGGCGCCTGCAAGCTGTCCCTGAACGTTAAGGACGGCGTCATCGAGGAGGCCCTCGTCGAGACGATCGGCTGCTCCGGCATGACGCATTCCGCGGCGATGGCGGCGGAAATCCTCCCCGGCAAGACCATTCTGGAAGCGCTCAATACGGACCTCGTATGTGACGCGATCAACACCGCGATGCGCGAGCTGTTCCTCCAGATCGTCTACGGCCGTTCCCAGTCCGCTTTCTCCGAGGGCGGCCTCGTCATCGGCGCAGGCATGGAAGACCTCGGCAAGGGCGCGCGCTCCATGGTCGGCACCATGTACGGCACGAAGGAAAAGGGCGTCCGTTACCTCGAGATGACCGAGGGCTACTGCACCAGAATGGCGCTCGACGCCGACGATCAGGTGATCGGCTACGAGTTCGTTTCCCTCGGCAAAATGACGGACTTCATCAAGAAGGGCATGGAGCCGAACGAGGCGTACGAGAAGTCCAAGGGTACATACGGCAGATTTGCTGACGCCGTCAAGTACATCGACCCGCGCAAGGAATAAGGAGGGCACGAAGAATGGCTACATTTGAAGGTTACGAGAGACGCGAGGCGAAGATCCTCGAAGTCCTGAAGGAATACGGCATTTCCTCGATCGACGAGTGCAAGACGATCTGCGAGGAAAAGGGCATCGATCCCTACACCATCGTGCAGGAAACCCAGCCGATCTGCTTTGAAAACGCGAAGTGGGCCTACACGGTCGGCTGCGCGATCGCGATCAAGAAGGGCTGCACCAAGGCTGCGGACGCCGCTGCTGCAATCGGCATCGGCCTGCAGGCGTTCTGCATCCCGGGCTCCGTTGCGGAAAACCGCAAGGTCGGCCTCGGCCACGGCAACCTCGGCAAGATGCTCCTCTCTGAGGAGACCGAGTGCTTCGCGTTCCTCGCGGGCCACGAGTCCTTCGCGGCTGCCGAGGGTGCGATCAAGATCGCGCTGAACGCGAACAAGGTCAGAAACAAGCCGCTCCGCGTTATCCTGAACGGCCTTGGCAAGGACGCTGCGTTCATCATCTCCAGAATCAACGGCTTCACCTATGTGGAGACGGAGTTCGACCCGTACACCGAGGAAGTCAAGGTCGTCAGCGAGAAGGCGTACTCCAACGGCCCGCGCGCGGACGTCAAGTGCTACGGCGCGGACAACGTTCCGGAAGGCGTTGCGATCATGAAGCTCGAGAAGGTCGGCGTTTCCATCACCGGCAACTCCACCAACCCGACGCGCTTCCAGCATCCGGTTGCAGGCACCTACAAGAAGTGGTGCGTTGAGAACGGCGTCAACTACTTCTCCGTTGCTTCCGGCGGCGGCACCGGCCGTACGCTCCACCCGGACAACATGGCTGCAGGCCCCTCCTCTTACGGCATGACCGACACCATGGGCCGCATGCACTCCGACGCGCAGTTCGCAGGTTCCTCCTCCGTTCCGGCGCACGTCGAAATGATGGGCCTCATCGGCATGGGCAACAACCCGATGGTCGGCGCGACCGTCGCTTGCGCAGTTGCTGTGGAAGAGGCTTCCAAGTAAAATTTGCGTAAACCCTCTGGCCCCGTCCGCTTTCGGACGGGGCCTTTTGCTGTCCGCAGGCGTATGTTTTTCGCCGGCGCTGCGGCATGAGAAAAAGATGTATTGACGAATGCTTCAAATTATGCTAAAATAAAAACAATATTATTTATATGAGGAGATGGTTTTGTGGATCCGCTTCCCCGATGTAATTGTGGGATAGCTGTCGGAAAGCCTTTGAGGTATTATCGGCACAGACCCGGCGCGGCGGGCAGGCCCCGCGCATACGCGGTAGACCTGAACTGATCGGTTCGGCGCACGGGTACTGAGTTTATATTATTTTGGAGGCTTATATGTCTGATATTGTCAATCAATTACTTTTACAGCTTGTTCTGATCCTTTTGAATGCTTTTTTTGCCGCGACGGAGATCGCCGTGATCTCGCTCAACGAAAAGCGGGTCAAGGCGCGCGCGGAGGACGGCGACAAGAAGGCCGTCAAAATGCTCCGCATGATCGAGGAGCCGACGCGGTTCCTCTCGACGATCCAGATCGGCATCACGCTGGCCGGCTTCCTCGGCTCGGCGTTTGCGGCGGATAACTTTGCGGAGGGCCTTTCGAATTTCTTCATCGAGTCCTTCAACATCCCGGGCGCGTACACGAAGGCGATCAACACGGTGGCGGTCATCGTCATCACGATCATCCTCTCGTTCTTCACGCTCGTGCTCGGCGAGCTCGTGCCGAAGCGCGTTGCGATGCGGCATAAGGAAAAGCTGGCCGAAGCCGTGTGCGGCGTCATTTCGTTTTTGGCCGTCGCGCTGAAGCCGATCATCTGGCTGCTCACCGTTTCCACGAACGGCGTGCTCCGCCTGTTCGGCATCGACCCGCAGGCGAAGGAGGAGCCGGTTTCCACGGAGGACATCGTCCTGATGCTCGACGCGGGCGTCGACGAAGGCTCGCTGGATCAGAACGACATTGAGTACATAAAGAATGTTTTCAAGCTGGACGGCATGATCGCTGAGGACGTCATGATGCCGAGAAAGTCTGTCGTGTTTGTTGCACAGGACGAGACCGACGAGGAGATCATGAAGAAGATCGAGGAGGAGGGTTACTCCCGTATGCCGGTGTACGCCGAGAAGGAGGACCACATCATCGGCATCCTGCATACGCGCGACTACCTGCTCAAGCGCGGGACGCCCGGCTTTACGCTCGACCAGGTCATGCTGCCACCGGTGTTCGTTCCGGAAACGGCGCATCTGGACGCCCTGTTCAAGGACATGCAGACCGGCCACAACCACATGGTGATCGTCGTCAACGAATACGGCGAGACGGCCGGCATCGTCACGATGGAGGATATCCTCGAGGAGCTTGTCGGCGAGATCTGGGACGAGCGGGACGAGGCCGTGGAGGATTTCAAAAAGGCGGGAGACGGCACGTATACCGTGCTCTGCTCGGCCTTCATCGAGGATTTCTTCGAGTTTTTCTCGCTGGAAAATCAGGGGGAGACAGAGGCCTCGACCGTCAACGGCTGGCTTACCGAGCTGTCCGGAAGCATTCCGAAGGTCGGGTACACCTTCGATTACGAGAACCTCACGATAACCGTCACGAAGGCGGACGGCCTGATGGCGCACGAGATCAGCGTCAAGGTCAACGACCAGGCCAAAGAACCGGAGGAAGAAAAGCCGGAGGAATAAACAGAATAAAGCGGGGCGGGCTGGTCGGCCTGCCCTTTTTCTGTTGGCGCGGCCGCTTGTTGCGGCGCGCGCCGTTTTCTGGTAAAATGTGTGTAACATTCTCGCGTCGATTTCCTGAGAGGAGGGACAGCCGTGCAGTATCTGTGCAGCCTGACGACGCTGCCGCACGTCAGCTTTATGAACTATTTCAGCCCGAAGGGGGAGTGGATGCACTTCCGCCGGCGCAACGTGGAATACATCATGTATTTCATCGCCGAGGGGGAGATGTATATTCAGGAGGACGGCACCGAGTACGTGCTGCTGCCCGGCGACGTCTTTTTCCTGCAGCCGTATCTCGAGCATGTCGGCACGCGCCCGGCCAAGTGCGCCTACTACTTCGCGCATTTCAGCAATCTTTCCCTGCTGCCGTTCGACTACGGCGAGGGCACGGCGCTGGAGATCACCGACCACCAGATCGCCGAGGATACGGTGGACAGCGTGTTCGATTTCGAGCACTGCATGCTGCCCAAGCACATCCGCGTGCGGGATGAGGCCGTGCGCGCGCAGATTGCGGCGCTGTTCGAGGAGTGCATCGAAAAGGGGCGTTCCGGCGCGAAGCATTACCGCGTGTTCTGGGCGTGCAAGCTGCTGGAGATCCTGACGACGCTCGCGCAGAACAGCCAGGACGCAAAGGTGGAGGCGCTCGGCAGCGCGCTGCCGGCCCGCACGATGACGAAGATCCACGACCTGTGCACGTACCTCGATACGCACTATGCGGAAAAGATCACCGGCAGCACGATCGAGGCCGAGACGGGCATGAATTTCGACTACCTGAACCGCACGTTCCGCCGGATCACCGGCAAAACGGTGTTTCAGTATCTGAACCGGGTGCGCATCAACCGCGTCAAGGAGCTTCTGAAGACGACCGACATGAAGCTCGCAGAGATCGCGGCGCTGACCGGCTTTTCCGACGAATTTTACCTGAGCCGCCAGTTCAAAAAAGCCACCGGCGTCTCCCCGGTGCTCTACGCGCGCGGACAGATGAAGAATTGAATACGCGCCGAAGCGTGCGGCGGCTGTGCGTTTGTGCAGCTGTGCGCTGCGGCGGAAGTTATTCGCGCATCATGGAAACGTCAAAAAACTCCCGGAAAGAGATGAACTTTCCGGGAGTTGAACTTTTTGCATGGATTGTTGGAGACAGAGGAAGAACGCCGCGCGGGGGAACGGTTCAGCGCGCCTCGTCATCGTGCGCTTCTTCGTCGTATTCCTCTTCGACGGGTTCGCCGCGGACGATCAGCAGGCGCGAAAGGCGCTGGTCCTCGACGGCGAGCACCGTGATGTCGAGGTTCTTGACGCGGACGCTCGGGTGCTCGCTCGGCTTCGGGATGCGGCCGAGCAGGTCGGTCACAAGCCCCGCGATCGTATCGTAGTCGCCCTCGGGCAGGTTCACGCCGGTCAGGTCGGAGATCTCGTCGATAGAGGTCGTGCCGTCCACGGTGAATTCGTTCTCGCTGACCCGGAAAATCTCTTCCGCCTCGTTGTCGTACTCGTCCTGGATGTTGCCGAGGATCGATTCGATCAGGTCCTCCAGCGTGATGAGGCCCGACGTGCCGCCGTATTCGTCGACGATCACGGCGATCTGGATGCGCCGCTCCTGCAGCTCGCGGAAAAGCTGGCTGCATTTTTTCGTTTCGGGGATGAAGTAGGCCGGGCGCACCATGTCGCGCAGGCGGATGAAGTCCGGCATGGGCTTGCCGACGTAGGGGAGAAAATCCTTGACGTAGCAGATGCCGGTGATCGTGTCGATGTCCTCGCGGTAGACCGGCAGGCGGGAAAAACCCTTTTCGGCGGAGACCGCGGCGACGTCCTCGATCGTCGAATCCTCGCTGACCGCACAGATGTCCGTGCGGTGCGTCATGATCTCGCTGACCGTCGTGTCGTTGAAATCGAGGATGTTCGTGATCATGTCGAGCTCGGTCTCCTCGATCACGCCTTTTTCCTCGCCCTCGCCGACCATGTGGAGGATCTCCTCCTCGGTCACGGTTTCATCGAGCGCCCTGGGGTCGTTGCCGAACAGGCGCATGACGCCGTCGGAGATCAGGTCGCACAGCCGCATGAGCGGGCGCATCGAGGCGCTGAGCGTGCGGATCAGGCCGATGAGTTTGTAGTTGTACTGCAGGCTGCGGGCGGCCTTGTGCGCCACGAACTTTTTGGGGATGAAATCGGCCGCGAGCAGAAACAGCACGGCGCACAGCAGCATGCACAGCACGACCGCTGCGGCCGCGGCGAGGCCGGGCAGCAGGCCCGCTGCGATCAGCGCGTTGTCGAGCGCGGGTGTGAAGCCGAGTACGGAAACGCCGATGGAGAAAAAGCCCATCAGCATCATGCCGAACTGCAGGGGCGAGGCGAAGCTCTCGTTTGCGTCGAGGTAGGCGAGGAATTTCTTCGCGCGGCGGCTCCCGTTTTCGGCGTCGCGCTTGACGCGCGATTCGCTTGCCGTCGTGACGGCGGAATCGCACATGGCATACAGTATGCCGAGCAGGAAAAAGACGATGAGCAGTGCGGCAGCCGCCGGGACCGGCAGTACGGAGGCGGCGTGCGCAGTGCCAGAGGGATCGTCGTTCATGAGTGTCTTGCATCCTTTCGATCTGAATGGTTTCAGTTTATAGTTACAAAAAATTTTACTGCAAAAACCGATTGTTGTCAACACAGGGTCGCGGCCCGCGCTCGCCGCGCGCGGGCGGCCTCGGAGAAAAGGCGCGGCTTTGGAGGAAGCCTGCGGAATTTACAGGCATAAATTAAAAAATTCATCGTTTTTTCCTTTACATACGGGTGAAAAAATGATAAGATTTAACTGAACGGCAAAGGGGCGGCCTGTGTATGCGGCGCTGCAAACGGCAGCGCGGATGCGGAGGGCTCGCTTTGCCGCGGGCACATTCCAATTGATAATCCTTAAAGGAGGAATTTATTAAATGGCAAGAAAAATGAAAACCATGGATGGCAACACCGCTGCCGCGCATGTTTCCTATGCGTTCACAGACGTTGCCGCCATCTATCCGATCACGCCGTCTTCGGTCATGGCTGACGAGACCGATAAGTACGCGGCTGCCGGCAGAAAGAATCTTTTCGGCCGTGAAGTCCGCGTCACGGAAATGCAGTCGGAAGCCGGTGCGGCGGGCGCCGTGCACGGCTCTCTTGCTGCCGGTGCGCTGACGACCACCTACACGGCGTCGCAGGGCCTGCTCCTGATGATCCCGAACATGTACAAGATGGCCGGCGAGCTGCTGCCGAGCGTTATCCACGTTTCCGCGCGCTGCGTTGCGACCCATGCCCTGAACATTTTCGGCGACCACTCGGATATTTATGCATGCCGCCAGACCGGCTACGCGATGCTGTGCTCCAACAGCCCGCAGGAGGTCATGGACCTCGGCGCGGTTGCGCACCTCTCCGCAATCAAGGGCAAGGTCCCGTTCCTCCACTTCTTCGACGGCTTCCGCACCTCGCACGAGATTCAGAAGATCGAAGTCTGGGATTATGAGGATCTCGGCGAAATGCTCGACTGGGACGCGGTCGACGCGTTCAGAAGACATGCGCTGAATCCGGAGCACCCGGTCCTCCGCGGCCAGGCGCAGAACGGCGACATCTTCTTCCAGGCACGTGAGGCCTGCAACAAGTACTACGACGCGATCCCGGAGACCGTTGTCGAGTACATGAACAAGGTCAACGAGAAGATCGGCACGAACTACAAGCCGTTCAACTACTACGGCGCGCCGGATGCGGACAAGGTCATCATCGCGATGGGCTCCGTCTGCGAGACCATCGAGGAAGTCATCGACTACCTCGTTGCGGCAGGCGAGAAGGTCGGCCTCGTGAAGGTCCACCTCTACAGACCGTTCGTTGCGAAGTACCTGCTCGACGTGCTCCCGGAGACGGTCAAGACGATCTCCGTGCTCGACAGAACGAAGGAGCCCGGCTCCATCGGCGAGCCGCTGTACCTCGACGTGCTCGCGGCGATCAACGGCACGCAGTTCGGCTGTGCGAAGGTGCTCACGGGTCGCTACGGCCTCGGCTCCAAGGATACGAAGCCGGCCGACATCATCGCGGTTTACCGCAACATGGAGAAGGGCGACGACGCGAAGAAGAAGTTCACGATCGGCATCGTGGACGACGTCACGCACCTCTCCCTCGACGCGGCGGAGCATCCGGATACGGCGCCGGCAGGCACGAAGTCCTGCAAGTTCTGGGGCCTCGGTGGCGACGGCACGGTGGGCGCGAACAAGAACTCCATCAAGATCATCGGCGACCACACCGACAAGTACG
>USBH01000071.1 GCA_900552925.1 uncultured Oscillospiraceae bacterium | reverse complement strand
CGAGATTAGCTGCAGTCTCGTGGGCTCGGAGATGTGTATAAGAGACAGGGTTAAATGTGGGCATATTGCACCTCCTTACATGATTGCTATATGTTATACAGGGCTATATTGCCCCGCAGAACAAACAGATATACAAAACAGTGCCCTGTCCGCGCAGTTTTCCCGCCCGGGCAGGTTCTGTTTTTTACTTTTTCGGGTGTTTTCCGTTCAAAACCTGCGGTTTTTCAAGCCAAAACACACCATTTGACATTATATACCGAAGCTTATTCGTTTGTCAAGCCCTCGGAATCATCTTTTGCGGAATCTTCATAAGCGCTCAGCGCGGCCATCGCCTCGGGGCTCAGCGAGCTGCCCGGCGTGTTCGGCGCGATCTCCACGTCGGAGTAGCACGGGAGGCCCGTGCCGGCCGGAATCAGCTTGCCGATGATGACGTTCTCCTTCAGGCCGAGCAGCGGATCGACCTTGCCCTTGATCGCGGCGTCGGTGAGCACGCGCGTCGTCTCCTGGAACGAAGCCGCGGAGAGGAACGACTCGGTCGCGAGGGAAGCCTTCGTGATACCGAGCAGCGTCGGCGTATAAACCGCCTCGCGCAGACCGGTCTCGCCGTTTGCGATGCGCGCCGCGATCTTCTCGTTCTCGGTGAGCACCTCGTTCTTGTCGACGAGCGTGCTGACGAGCAGCGGCGTGTCGCCCGGATCCTCAATGCGCACCTTGCGCATCATCTGGCGGACGATGACCTCGATGTGCTTGTCGTTGATATCAACGCCCTGCATGCGGTAAACGCGCTGCACTTCCTGAATCAGGTAGTCCTGCACCGCCTCCGGGCCGCTGATCGCGAGCACGTCGTGCGGGTTGACGGAGCCTTCGGTCAGGTGCGCGCCCTTCTCGACGACGTCGCCTTCCTTGACGCTCAAACGCGCGCCGAACGGGATCAGGTAGCTTCTCTGGTCGTTCTCGCCGCGCACGACGACGTGGCGGTTGCGCTTGACCTCCTCGAAGCCGATCGTGCCGCCGATCTCCGCGATGATCGCGAGATGCTTCGGCTTGCGGCTCTCGAAGAGCTCGTCGACACGCGGAAGACCCTGCGTGATATCCTCGGCCGACGCAACGCCGCCGGTGTGGAACGTACGCATGGTCAGCTGCGTGCCCGGCTCGCCGATGGACTGCGCCGCGATGATGCCGACCGCCTCGCCGACCGTGACCGGCTGGCCGTTCGCAAGCGAAGCGCCGTAGCACTTCTTGCAGACGCCATGCCGCGCGCGGCAGTGGAGGATGGAGCGGATCTTGATGCGCTCGGTGCCGCATCCGATGATGGTGTCCGCGTCGGCGTCATCCATCATCTTGTCCTTCGAAACGAGCACGTTGCCGTTCTCGTCGCAGTAATCCTCGACGAGGTAGCGGCCCACGAGACGCTCCTTCATCGGCTCGATGGATTCGCGGCCCGCCTTGATCTCGAAGACCTCGAGGCCCTCGGTCGTGCCGCAGTCGTCCTCGCGGATGATGACCTCCTGCGAAACGTCGACGAGACGTCTGGTCAGGTAGCCGGAGTCCGCCGTACGGAGCGCCGTATCGGCCAAGCCCTTACGCGCGCCGCGGGAGGAGATGAAGTATTCGAGGATGTTCAGGCCTTCACGGTAGTTGGCCTTGATCGGGATTTCGATCGTCTTACCGGATGTGTTCGCGATCAGGCCGCGCATGCCGGCGAGCTGACGGATCTGGCTCATGGAACCACGGGCGCCGGAGTCCGCCATCATGAAGATCGGATTGTACCGGTCGAGGCCGGCCTGCAGCGCCTTCGTGACGTCGTTCGTCGCCTTCTCCCATGTCTTCAGAACCGCGTTGTAGCGCTCGTTGTCGGAGAGGAAGCCGTCGCGGTAATCCTCGGTGATCGTCGCGATCTCCGCCTCGGCGGCCGCGATGATCTCCTTCTTTTCCGGCGGGATCGTCGCGTCGCAGACCGCGACGGTGATCGCGCCGATCGTGGAATATTTGTAGCCCTGCGCCTTGATCGCGTCCAGAACCTCGGACGTGACCGCGGAGCCGTGCTTCTTAATGCTCTTTTCAATGATCTGGCCGAGCTGCTTCTTGCCGACCAGGAAGTCGATCTCGAACTTCAGCGCGTTTTCCGGCTTCGAACGGTCGACAAAGCCGAGATCCTGCGGGATCGGACGGTTGAAGATCATGCGGCCCATCGTCGTGTCGACCAGGCCGGTATACGTCTTGCCGTCGACCTCGACGGTGCGGCGCACCTTGATCTTCGAGTGCAGCGTGATGACCTTCGCGTCGTACGCCATGAACGCCTCGTCCATATCGCGGAAGACCTTGCCCTCGCCCTTCTCGCCGTCCTTGTCGAGCGTCAGGTAGTAGGAGCCGAGCACCATGTCCTGCGACGGAACCGCAACCGGGCGGCCGTCGGAGGGCTTCAGAAGGTTGTTCGCCGCCAGCATCAGGAAGCGGGCCTCGGCCTGCGCCTCTGCCGAAAGCGGCACGTGCACGGCCATCTGGTCGCCGTCGAAGTCCGCGTTGAACGCGGTGCAGACGAGCGGGTGCAGCTTGATCGCGCGGCCCTCGACGAGGACCGGCTCAAACGCCTGGATGCCGAGGCGGTGCAGCGTCGGCGCACGGTTCAGCATGACCGGGTGGTTCTTGATGACGATCTCCAGCGCGTCCCAGACCTCGCTCTTCGCGCGCTCCACGGCCTTTCTCGCCGCCTTGATGTTGCCGACCGCGCCGGTCTCCACAAGGCGCTTCATGACGAACGGCTTGAACAGCTCGAGCGCCATCTCCTTCGGCAGACCGCACTGGTACATCTTGAGCTCCGGACCGACGACGATAACCGAACGGCCGGAATAGTCGACGCGCTTGCCGAGCAGGTTCTGACGGAAGCGGCCCTGCTTGCCCTTGAGCATGTCGGAAAGCGACTTGAGCGGGCGGTTGTTCGGGCCCGTGACCGGGCGGCCGCGGCGGCCGTTGTCGATCAGGGCGTCCACAGCCTCCTGCAGCATGCGCTTCTCGTTGCGCACGATGATATCCGGCGCGCCGAGCTCGAGCAGTCTCTTGAGGCGGTTGTTGCGGTTGATCACGCGGCGGTACAGGTCGTTGAGGTCGCTCGTTGCGAAGCGGCCACCGTCGAGCTGTACGAGCGGGCGGATATCCGGCGGAATGACCGGCACGGCGTCGAGAATCATCCACTCCGGGCGGTTGCCGGAGATGCGGAAGGACTCGACGACCTCAAGGCGCTTCAGGATGCGCACGCGCTTCTGGCCCTGCGCGTTTTCGAGATCCGCCTTCAGCTCCTCGCTGAGCTTGTCGCAGTCGATGTCCGAGAGGAGCTTCTTGATGGCCTCGGCGCCCATCGCGGCGTCGAAGTCATCCTCATATTTCTCGCGCATATCGCGGTATTCCTTTTCGGTGAGCGTCTGCATCTTCGAGAGCTCGCGGACCGAACCCGGATCGGTGACGATATAAAGCGCGAAGTACAGAACCTTTTCCAGAATGCGCGGGGAAAGATCGAGGATCAGACCCATGCGCGACGGAATTCCCTTGAAGTACCAGATGTGCGAGACCGGTGCGGCCAGCTCGATGTGGCCCATGCGCTCGCGGCGCACCTTGCTGCGCGTGACTTCAACGCCGCAGCGCTCGCAGATCTTGCCCTTGAAGCGGATGCGCTTGTACTTGCCGCAGTGGCATTCCCAGTCCTTCTGCGGGCCGAAGATGCGCTCGCAGTACAGGCCGTCGCGCTCCGGCTTTAAGGTGCGGTAGTTGATGGTCTCCGGCTTCGTGACCTCGCCGTAGGACCAGGAACGGATCTGCTCGGGAGAAGCAAGGCCGATCTTGATTGATTCAAAGACATTAAACTCCATGTATAAACCCCCCGAAATTAGAATTCATCGTCGTCGATCTGGAACAGATCGTCGTCATCGTCGTCGCCGTCAAAATCATCGTCCGAGGAGAAGAAGTCATCCGCTTCCCCGTCCTCGTTCTCGACGGAATAGCCGTCGAGCTCGCCGTCGGAAACCGTCTCCTCGTCGAAGACCGGATCGCTCGGCGTGAGGCCGATGTCGTCGTCATCGTCAAAGCTCTGGCGCAGGTCGATCTCCTCGTCGTTCTTGTCGAGCACCTTGATGTCGAGGCCGAGCGACTGCAGCTCCTTGATCAGGACGCGGAACGACTCCGGAATGCCCGGCTTCGGCACGTTCTGGCCCTTGACGATCGACTCGTACGTCTTGACGCGGCCGACCACGTCGTCGGACTTGACGGTCAGGATCTCCTGCAGCGTATAGGCCGCGCCGTACGCCTCGAGGGCCCAGACTTCCATCTCGCCGAAGCGCTGGCCGCCGAACTGCGCCTTACCGCCCAGCGGCTGCTGGGTGACGAGCGCATACGGGCCGGTCGAACGGGCGTGGATCTTATCGTCGACCAGGTGGTGCAGCTTGAGGTAGTACATGTAGCCGACGGTGACCGGGTTGTCGAAGTACTCGCCGGTTCTGCCGTCGCGCAGCCAGAACTTGCCGTCCTCGCTGATGCCCGCCATGCGGAAGCACTCGCGGATGTCCTCTTCGTGCGCGCCGTCGAACACGGGGGTCATGATCTTCCAGCCCAGCGCGTTGGCCGCCATGCCGAGGTGGACTTCCAGAACCTGTCCGATGTTCATACGCGACGGAACGCCCAGCGGGTTCAGGACGATGTCGAGCGGGGTGCCGTCGGGCAGGAAGGGCATTTCCTCCATCGGCAGGATGCGGGAAACGACGCCCTTGTTGCCGTGGCGACCCGCCATCTTGTCGCCGACCGAAATCTTTCTCTTCTGCGCGATGTAGCAGCGGACGACCTTGTTGACGCCCGGGCTGAGCTCATCGCTGTTTTCTCTCGTGAAGACCTTGACGTCGACGATCGTGCCGTACTCGCCGTGCGGGACGCGCAGCGACGTGTCGCGCACCTCGCGCGCCTTTTCGCCGAAGATCGCGCGCAGCAGGCGCTCCTCGGCCGTCAGCTCCGTCTCGCCCTTCGGCGTGACCTTGCCGACGAGGATGTCGCCGGCATGCACCTCGGCGCCGACGCGGATGATGCCGCGGTCGTCGAGGTCGCGGAGCAGGTCTTCGTTGACGTTCGGGATATCCCGGGTGATTTCCTCGGGCCCGAGCTTCGTATCTCTCGCTTCCATCTCATACTCTTCGATATGGATGGAGGTGTAAACGTCGTCGCGCACGATCTTCTCGTTGAGCAGGACGGCGTCCTCGTAGTTGTAGCCTTCCCAGGTCATGAAGCCGATCAGCGCGTTCTTGCCGAGCGCGATCTCGCCGTTCTTGATGGCCGGGCCGTCGGCGATGACGTCGCCGACCTCGACGCGGTCGCCGCGGTTGACGACCGGCACCTGGTTGATGCACGTGCTCTGGTTCGAGCGCATGAATTTCGTGATGACGTAATCGTCGATGTCGCCGTTGTCCGTCGTGACGCGGACGAGGTCCGCGCTGACGCTCTTGACGACGCCGGCGCGCTCGCACAGCACGCAGACGCCGGAGTCGACGCCCGCCTTGTACTCCATGCCGGTGCCGACGATCGGGGCCTCGGTGCGGATCAGCGGAACAGCCTGACGCTGCATATTCGCGCCCATCAGCGCGCGGTTCGCGTCGTCGTTCTCGAGGAACGGGATCATCGCCGTTGCAACGGAAACGACCATACGCGGGGAAATATCCATATAGTCGACGCGCTCGGAATCGACCTCGATGAACTCGCCCTTATAGCGGGTGAGCACGCGGCGGTTGACGAACGTGCCGTCTTCATTCAGTTTTTCGTTCGCCTGCGCGACGATGTACTCGTCCTCGACGTCGGCGGTCATGTAGACGACCTCGTCGGTGACGCGGCCGGTCGCCTTGTCGATCTTTCTGTACGGCGCCTCGATGAAGCCGTAGTGGTTGATCTTCGCGAACGTCGCGAGGTAGGAGATCAGACCGATGTTCGGGCCTTCCGGCGATTCGATCGGGCACATGCGGCCGTAGTGCGTGTAGTGAACGTCACGCACCTCGAAGCTCGCGCGGTCGCGGGACAGGCCGCCCGGGCCGAGGGCCGAAAGACGGCGCTTGTGCGTCAGCTCGGCGAGCGGGTTCGTCTGGTCCATGAACTGCGACAGCGGCGAGGAGCCGAAGAACTCCTTGATCGCGGCGACGACCGGGCGGATGTTGATAAGGGAATGCGGCGTGAGCGCCTCCATATCCTGCGCCTGCAGCGTCATGCGCTCGCGGATCACGCGCTCGAGGCGGGAGAAGCCGATGCGGAACTGGTTCTGCAGCAGCTCGCCGACCGAGCGGATGCGGCGGTTGCCGAGCTGGTCGATGTCGTCGGTCTGGCCGACGCCGACCGCCAGGCAGGTCATGTAGTTGATCGAAGCGAAAATATCGTCGATGATGATGTGGTTCGGGATCAGCTCGTCGCGGCGGGCCGCAAGCATCTCCTTGAGCGCGGCCTCGTCGTCGCCGCAGGTCTCGAGGATCTCGCTGAGCACGGCGTAGCGCACGCGCTCGTTGATGTTGCATTCGGCTTCCGCGTCGAAGGAAACATACTTCTTGATGTCGACCATGCCGTTGGAAAGCACCTTGACTTCTCTGTCGTCGAGCTTGAGGTACGCAACGGTCACGCCGGCGTCGTCCATCTCCTCCGCCATCGCGCGGGTGACGACAACGCCGGCGTCGGCCATCATCTCGCCGGTCGAGGGGTTGACGATCGGGCGGGCGAGCGCATGGCCGGCGATGCGGCCGGCAAGGTTCAGCTTCTTATTGTACTTGTAGCGGCCGACTCTCGAAAGGTCGTACCGTCTCGGGTCGAAGAACAGGCCGTTCAGGTGCGACTGCGCGCTCTCGATCGTGGGCGGCTCGCTCGGACGGAGCTTTCTGTACACTTCGAAGAGGCCTTCCTCCATCGTGTGGGTCGTGTCCTTCTCGATTGTCGCAAGGATACGCTCGTCCTCTCCGAAATAGGCCTTGATCTCCTCGTCGGTGCCGAGGCCCAGCGCACGGATGAACGCGGTCATCGGGATCTTTCTGTTCTTATCGATGCGCACGTAGAGCACGTCGTTGACGTCGTTCTCGTATTCGAGCCATGCGCCGCGGTTCGGAATGACAGTGGAGGAGAAGAGCTGCTTGCCTGTTTTGTCGTACTCCATCTTATAATAGACGCCCGGAGAACGAACAAGCTGGGAAACGATGACGCGCTCGGCGCCGTTGATCACGAACGTGCCGGAGGGGGTCATCAGGGGGAAATCGCCCATGAAGACTTCGGACTCCTTGATTTCTCCCGTTTCCTTATTGAGGAGGCGCGCGGTCACACGGAGGGCCGCGGCATACGTGGCGTCGCGTTCCTTACACTCGGCAACCGTGTAATTGGGCTTTTCGTCGAGCTTGTAGTTCACAAAGTCCAGCACGAGATTCCCGTTGAAATCCGTGATGCCGGACACATCGTCGAATACCTCCTTGAGGCCCTCCTTGAGGAACCAGTCGTAGGAATTCTTCTGGATCTCGATCAGGTTCGGCATCTCGAGAACCTCGTTGATGTGAGCGAAGCTCATGCGCGTGTTTTTGCCAAGCTGTACCGGCTTAACATTCACCATTGACTCAACCACTCCATTCATAGATTTTGGCCCATGTTCTTAAGACAAAATAGCTTAAAAACGCTGAAAAAAATATCCGTTCATGTTAAAATTTCAGATTATGCTTGATTCTTTGCGGATTATGTGTTATAATACGCTAAAGAAGACGAAACCGCATATCTATCCATGATGATACATTATAATATAATACACTATATTGTATGGATTGTCAAGCATTTTCCATCGTTTTTTTCCGTATCCCGTATAAAAAGCGCGCGGCTGCACAGTTTCCCTGTGCAGCCGTTTTTATTCCGCAGATCCGTCCGGCGGCGTCGGCGCACACAGCCCCCGCTTTCCGGCGCATCCGCCCCCCCGCGCGGCGGCGCGGCTTTTCC
>USBH01000070.1 GCA_900552925.1 uncultured Oscillospiraceae bacterium | reverse complement strand
TCGCGCAGGCGGAAAGCGGCGCCGATATCCTCGACGTGAACGTCGGCCTGCCGGGCATCGACGAGCCGGCCGTCATGGCGCAGGCCGTCACGGCGCTGCAGAGCGTGACCGACACGCCGCTGCAGATCGACACCTCGAACACCGAGGCCATGGCGCGCGCGCTCCGGCTCTACAACGGCAAGCCGCTCGTCAACTCGGTGAACGGCAAGGCGGAGTCGCTGCACACGGTGCTGCCGCTCGTCAAAAAGTACGGCGCGGCGGTCGTCGCGCTGACGCTCGACGAGGCCGGCATCCCCGACAGCGCTGCCGGGCGCGTGCGGATCGCGGAAAAGATCATCCGCACCGCGGAGGAATACGGCATCCGGCGCTGCGACATCGTCGTCGATACGCTTGCGATGACCGTGAGCACCGGCGCCGACAACGCGAAAATCACGCTCGACGCGATTGAGGAGATCCGCCGCCGGTTCGGCGTGCACACCGTCCTCGGCGTCTCGAATATTTCGTTCGGCCTGCCGCGCCGCGAGCTGATCACGAGCACGTTCTTTGCGATGGCGATGCAGCGCGGCTTGAGCGCGGGCATCGTGAACCCGCTCAGCGGCGAGCTGATGAAGGCCTACCGCGCGTACTGCGCGCTGACCGGCCTCGACGACGGCTGCAAGACGTATATCGAAGCGTATGCGAATACGGCGGCCGCGCCGGACGTCCCGGCGGGCGGCGTGGCGCAGGCTGCGGCTCCCGCGTCGGAAATGACGCTGCACCGCGCGATCGTCAAGGGGCTGCGCGAGCAGGCGGGCAGCCTGACCGAGGCGGCGCTCAGGACCACGCCGCCGCTCGAGATCATCAACGGCGCGCTGATCCCGGCGCTCGACGAGGTCGGCAAGGGCTTTGAAAAGGGCACGGTGTTCCTGCCGCAGCTCTTGATGAGCGCCGACGCCGCGAAGGAGGCCTTCGACCGCATCAAGACGGAGCTTAAAAGCCGCGGCGTGGAGGAAAAGAAAAAGGGCCGCATCCTGCTTGCGACCGTCAAGGGCGATATCCACGACATCGGGAAAAACATTGTGAAGGTCCTGCTCGAAAACTACGGCTTCGAGGTCGTCGACCTCGGCAAGGACGTGCCGCCGGAGGCGGTCGTGCAGGCGGCGGTGGAGGGCAATATCCGGCTCGTCGGCCTTTCGGCGCTGATGACGACGACCGTCGTCCACATGGAGGAGACGATCCGCGCGCTGCGCGCCGCGCACGACTGCAAGATCATGGTCGGCGGCGCGGTGCTGAACGCCGAATACGCCGCGTCGATCGGCGCCGACTTCTACTCGAAGGACGCGATGGGCTCGGTCCGCTATGCGGAATCGGTCTTTGCAAAGGAGGCGTGACGGATGGGCGTCGTACCGGAAAAGTGCCCCTACTGCGGGAGCACCAGCATCGGCGTCGGCTACCAGATTGGCGGCGGGCGGCTGTATGTGGATGCCTACGCTTAGCGCACCGCAAATCTGCCGGGTTCCGCGCCAAAGCGGGCGGCGTGTGCTGCGCCGGAAACGCGGCTGCGCTGCGGGAGAAAATCAAAGAGGAGACTGCATCGGCCCCGTGCCGATTGGCAGTCTCCTCTTTTTATCGTTTGCTGCAGTACCGGATGCAGTGCTCCTCCGGCGCGGGCGGCTCAAAAAGCGATTGCATTTTTTCGAGCAGCCCCGCGTCTATGGCGTAGTCGGTCGTTTCTCCGGCGGCGACGGCTGCGTTGCGCGCCGCGATGTTGCGCTGCCAGTCGCTGTCGGAAACCTCCACGTAGTGCCATTCGAAGGGGATGCCGGCGCTGCGGTAGTACGCGGAAGCGGCCGTGCGCTCGGCGCGCTGCCAGAACCCCCAGTCCAGAATCACGGGGCAGCCGGCGCGCGCGATCTCCACCGCCTTTTTGTGCAGGTAACGCTTGATGTCCGCGGCGACCGCGTCGTACCGTTCGCCGAGCTCGTGGTGAAACAGGTCGTATTCGATCTCGTCGCAGGAGAGGCGGACGGCGCCGGTCAGGGCCTGCAGCTTCCCGGCGTAGCGCGTCTTGCCGCTGCAGAGCTTCCCGCAGATCAGGTGCACGGCGCCCGGCGTGCGCTCAGCCGTTTCCGGGAACATGGTTGTAGTCGAAGCCGCAGGCGGCGAGCCATTCCTTCGCCATCAGCGTCGCGCCGATCTGGTTCGGGTGCACGCGGTCCCACGCGATCAGCGAGGAATGCTTGTAGGCGAAATAGCGGTCGTACATCGACTGGAAATCGACGAAGATACACTTGTATTCTCCGGCGAGCTTCGCGCAGATGTCGACGTATTCCTGCATGCGGGCGCGCATGAAGTCGGTGCGGTTCGGCTCCATGTAGTACGGCGTCGCGAGGATGACGCCCTTGGCGACGGCCGCGGCCGATTCGATCATGCTGCGCAGGTTGCGCTCGTACTCCTCGGGGGAGACGACCTCGTCCGGAATGGCCGGCGAGTCGAACTGGCGCCAGACGTCGTTGATGCCGATGCAGATGGAGACCCACTGCGGGTGCAGATCCAGCACATCGCGCTTGTAGCGCTCGAGGAGCATCCGCGAGGTGTTGCCGCCGATGCCGGAGTTCGTAAAGCGGAGGCTGAGCTCCGGGTAAACAGCGCAGGCGAGGCTTTCGATCACGCGCGGATAGCCGTGACCCATGTTGTCGAAAAGCCCCTCGCCGACCGGCTGCACGCTGCCCATATCCGTGACGGAATCGCCCGCAAAGACGATGCGGTCCATGTTTTCAAAAATCATGCTGTTATTCTCTCCCAAACCCGCTGCTGCGGTTATTTCACTCCGATTATAGCCGCTTTCCGCCCGGAAAACAAGTGGGAAAATGAAAAAGGCCGGCCCCGCAGAGGAGGCCGGCGCTTTCGCCTTGTATTTTATTCCTTGCCGTCCCAGCAGTAGGTGCAGAGGCATTCGGGGTCGATGCCGACGGATTCGATCAGGTCGTCCAGGCGGTGGTAGCGCAGCGAGGTGAAGTGCTGGAGCTCGCAGATGCGGTCCACCATCTTCTGGTACTTTTCGCTGTCCGGGTTCGCGTATTCGCAGAGGGTGTCGTAGTCCGGGTCGCAGCCCTCGAGCTCGCGGATCACGCGGCGCGTGATGAGCTCCATCTCCGAGGTGGAGCGCGAGAAGTTCAGGTACTTGCAGCCGAAAAGCAGCGGCGGGCAGGCGGGGCGGATGTGCACCTCTTTGGCGCCGCTCGCGTACAGGAATTCGGTCGTCTCGCGCAGCTGCGTGCCGCGCACGATCGAGTCGTCGATCAGAAGCAGGCTCTTGCCGTCGATCAGGTCGTGCACCGGGATCAGCTTCATCTTGGCGATGAGGTCGCGCTTGCTCTGGTGCGTCGGCATGAAGGAACGCGGCCAGGTGGGCGTGTACTTGATGAACGGGCGGGAGTAAGGGATGCCGGACTCGTTCGCGTAGCCGATCGCGTGCGCGGTGCCGGAATCCGGAACGCCGGCGACGGTATCCGGGTGCACGTCGTCGTCCTTGTCGCGCTTTGCGAGCAGTCTGCCGCAGTTGTAGCGCATCTGCTCGACGCTGATGCCCTCATACGAGGAGGAGGGGTAACCGTAGTAGACCCACAGGAAGGTGCAGATCTTCATTTTCTTCCCCGGCGCGACGAGCGTGCGGACGCTCTCCGTGTCGAAAACGACGATCTCGCCCGGGCCGAGCTCGCGGTAGTCCTGGTAGCCGAGGTTGAGGTACGCGAAGCTCTCAAAGCTCGCGCAGAAGCCGTCGCTCTTCTTGCCGAGGACGATCGGCGTGCGGCCGAGCTTGTCGCGCGCGGCGTAGATGCCCTTCGGCGTCAGGATCAGCATCGAGAGCGAGCCGTCCACGATTTCCTGCGCGAAGCGGATGCCGTCGATGAAATTGTCCTTCTGGTTGATGATGGCGGCGACAAGCTCCGTCGGGTTGATCTCGCCGTTCTGCATCTCGAAGAAGTGCGCGTTGTGGCTGATGACCGTTTTCAGGATCTCGTCGGCGTTGTTGATTTTGCCGACCGTCGTGATGGCAAAGGTGCCGTGCTGCGAGCGCACCAGAATCGGCTGCGCCTCGTAGTCGGAGATGCAGCCGATGCCCATGGTGCCGTGCATGGTCTGCGATTCCGAAGTGAATTTGGTTCGAAACGGCGCGTTCTCAATGTTGTGGATCGCCTTGTCGAAGCCGGTCTCGGGGTCATAGACCGCCATGCCGGCCCGGCGTGTGCCGAGGTGGGAGTGGTAATCCACGCCGAAGAACAGGTCGAAGACGCAGTCTTCCCGGGATGTAGCGCCAAAAAATCCGCCCATAAACTGAAACTTCCTTTGCTGTAAGAATTAAAAAGACAGGACTATTATAGCAAAAAGCGGCGAAAAGGAAAAGGGCAAACAATAGAGAAAAGGCCGCCGAAAAATCCGGCGGCCTTTGTGAAGGCTTACAAAATTGGTTCCCCGGGCTCATCCGGCGGCGGGGTCTTCTGGCTGTGCGTGTGCACGGGAAGAATCTCGTGCTTCCGGTTTGTGCCGAAGATGTGCACCTTGTCGTATTCGGTGCTGAAGCCCACGACGTACATGATGAGCAGGCTCGTCTGCGGCCAGAGCATCGTGATGTCGAGCAGCCCGTGCAGCAGCACACAGACGATGACGGACACCGTCAGCGCGTAGCGCTGGTGGCACTTGTTCTGCCGGTGCAGCCGGATGATCTTACTCACGTTGATCGAGAAGTAGCCGAGCAGCACGGCCGTGCCGACGAGGCCGAAGTCCATCAGCACCTCAAGCACCAGGTTGTGCGAGTGCTTGGCGATGCCGTAGGCGTCGTACAGGTCGCGGATGCGGACGTAGGTGTTGTAGCCGCGTCCGAAGACCGGCGCGTCGAGGATGCTGCCGATCGCGCCGCCCCAGATGTCGAAGCGCTTGGCGACGTCTTTGGCGAGCTCGTCGACACGCGGCAGAAAATGCAGGGAGTCGCCGAGAAACAGCGTCGCGGCAGCGAAAGCGGCCAGCGCGGCGAGATAAATCGCGCCCCATTTCTTTTTGCCGCTCAAAAACAGCATGACCGGGCAGACGATCACCAGCACGATATAGGTTGTGCGGCATTCCGTCAGATCGAGCGCGATCAGGTTGATCGGGATCAGCGCGGCATAAGCGAGCTGCATGCGGCGGTTGTCGCTCTTGACGATGTTGTAAATGCAGAAGAGGATGACGAGCGAAATGTAAAAAGCATAATAATTCGGGTTTGAAAACACAGAGCTGTAGCGCGCCCCGTACGCCCAGCGCATGCCGAGCGCGCGCTGGATCAGCGCGATCAGGAGACAGTAGGGGCTCATGAAGCAGACAAAGGAAAGGATGATCCGAAACATGCGCTGCGTCATGGTGTATGTAATGAAGATCATCGCCACAAAGGCGAAGATCATGAAGATGCCGAGCAGAATGTCCACAGCCGTGCCGCCCCAGTATATTGTGACGACCATGGAAAGCACCCAGAAAATCGAAAGGAAAACTACGTCCTGCTTGCGCCGCAAAAAAATAAAGCCCTGCTTGGTGATGAAAATATAAATCGGAAGAAGGATCAGCACGGCGACTTCCACATAAACCGTGAGAAAGATCGAGGCGGTGAGGACCATCAGGACCTTCTCGTTCGGCGTCAGCGTGCCGAGCTCCTGCAGCAGTTCCCTGAAGCGTTGCAGACCGATTCACCTCCAGAAAAATATTGAAATTCGGTGGACCGTATTCGCCCGCACGGCGAATACGGCTGCGGGCGGATGGGTGAGATGCAGAGGACCGGAGCCCCCTTGTCCTGTAGAGCGGGGAAAAGCGGCTCCATTAACATTCAAACACAGTTCAATGGTCATGCCCCCATGATTTGAGCGCCGAAAAGCGCACACCGCGGCCGTACAGCCGCCTTGGCCTTACAGTGTATAGCTGAATTCAAATTCGTGCTGGATCGGGATGTTCTCGTTGCCGAGCTGCGGGATGGAGGGCTTCAGCTTTCTGGATTCATCCAGCGCGTCGATGTAGACGCCCTTCAGTGCGAAGCCGAACCGCTGGTAATACCGTATCGCGTGGATGTTGTCGTTCGTCGTGATCAGCCAGACGCGCGAGCAGCCGTTCTTTCCGGCAATATCCATGACCGAACGGATCAGCGCCGAACCGATGCCCCGATTTTCCACAAGGCTGTGCAGGACGAGGATTTCGCACTGGCCGTTTTCGATGGTGTAGAGCACATAGCCTGTCAGCGCGCCATCCTGTACGGAAATAAACCCGTCGGAATCGGAGGTGTCGTGCGCGACCCCCTTGGTCACGACGATGGGGCCCGCCCATTCGTCCGCAATAAGCTGATTGACCTGTGGCCGGAATTCGTCGTTTATGGGTATAATCATAAATACGCTCCTTTTTATAAAATCTCCTTGTATTATAGAGTAGTAGTTATTAGAGCCCCTCTCCAAGGGCTGTGTGCTACACTGTAAGGGATGCTGTGGATTGGTGTAAATCTCCTACCACAAGATGGTTCAAGAAAGGTTCCAACCACAGCCCCTTACAATTTTGTTGATCAGTTAAATACCGCCAGACGGTTTATGTGGAACAAGGCTACAAAAGTAAGGTGTACTGTGGATGCAGCATCACATATTTACCGCTGGAGGGATTTGTTATGGTGATTTCTGTTGGTATTGATGTCTCAAAAGACAAGCACGATTGCTTCATCGTCAGCTCTGAGGGGGAAGTCCTGGCGGATGTGTTCACGATTCCCAACAACATGGATGGGTTTCACCGTCTGTTGCAGAGAATCCAGGACTGCACCAACTCTCAGGACAAAATAAAAGTAGGGCTTGAGGCGACCGGACATTACAGCTACAACCTTCTCGGGTTTCTCCTTGACAACGGTCTGACCACCTATGTCCTGAACCCCTTGCGCACAAACCTCTACCGAAAGAGCCTCAGTCTGAGAAAAACCAAAACTGACCGGGTGGATGCGCGAACGATTGCTTCTATGCTGTTATCCGATGCGGGCCTCAAACCCTACACAAGTACAGCATACCACAATGAGGAGCTAAAGTCACTGACCAGATACCGTTTTGACAAGGTAAAAGAACGGGCGAAACTGAAAAGTTCTATTTCTCGATTGGTCTGTATCCTGTTTCCCGAACTGGAAAAACTGGTCCCCACACTTCACATGACCTCTGTTTACTCCCTGTTAGAGGAGCTCCCCGGCGCAAAGCAGGTTGCCGCAGCCCATTTGACAAGGCTGAAAACACTGCTCGAAACCGCCTCCAAAGGCCACTACAAGCGGGATATGGCTCTTGAAATACGAGATGCTGCCAGAAATTCCATTGGCTCTCGGATGCCTGCCAAGTCCCTTGAATTACAGCACACCATCCGCCTCATCCGGGAACTGGATCGTGAAATTGATGAAATCGAAGAACAAATCCAATCCATTATGGGTGAGCTTCATTCGCCTATTACCACTATCCCAGGGTTGGGGTTCCGCATGGCCGCCATGATCCTGGCTGAGGTCGGCGACTTTACCCGCTTTGACTCCCCAGACAAGCTGTTGGCCTATGCCGGGATGTCTCCCTCTACTTACCAGTCCGGCCAGCTCAAAAATTGCTACCCGCACATGGAAAAGCGTGGCTCCCGATACTTACGCTACGCACTTTGCAACGCAACCAAGTATGTCTGCTACTGGGACCCGGCTTTTGCTGATTATCTTGCCAAGAAGCGGGCGGAGGGAAAACACTACAATATTGCCATCTCTCATGCTGCCAAGAAGTTAGTTCGTCTGATATTTGCCATGGAGAAATCCATGCAGCCATATTGCTCAGCATCTTAACTGCAACCACTTGAATAGCCAGCAGGGGTCTGACAAGACCTCAGCTTTGCTATACCTTTTTTGAACCATCTCTTTTCACCACCACCATTCATTTTCGGGGTTGACTTTTAATCTGTCTCTTATACACATCTGACGCTGCCGACGAATTAGACGGTGTAGA
>USBH01000069.1 GCA_900552925.1 uncultured Oscillospiraceae bacterium | reverse complement strand
ATGTGTATAAGAGACAGGCTGCGGACGGCTCGTGAATTTGATCACGGCTTGGCAGCACGAGATCAAGGAGATGATGGGCGGCATGGGCATCAACTCAATCGAGGCCCTGCGCGGCAACCGGCTGATGCTCCGCGGCGTCGGCCTCAACGAAAAGGAGCTGCAGATCCTCGGCATCAAGCATGCCGGCGAGTGAGCCTTCAAAAGCGCCCGAAGACGGGCGACCCAGTAACGCCGCGGGTTTCAGAAAGGAGAACGGGCATTCGATGAAAAGAGTTTACGTGGATGAGAAGTGGTGCCTCGGCTGCCACCTCTGCGAATATTACTGCGCCTTTGCAAATTCTGGAAAATCCAGCATGATCAAGGCGCTCAAGGACAGAAAGATCAACCCCCGCATCCAAATCGAGGGGGACAACCACATCAGTTTTGCGGTTTCATGCCGGCACTGCACGGACCCGATCTGCGTGAAGAGCTGCATCGCGGGCGCGCTTTCGATACAGGCGGGCGTAGTCCGCATCGACCGCGACAAGTGCGTCGGCTGCCACACCTGCGTGCTGGTCTGTCCCTACGGGGCGATCATGCCCGCCGACGAGGGCGTCATGCAGAAGTGCGAGCTCTGCATCGAAAACGCGGGCGGAAAGCCGGCCTGCGTGCAGGGCTGCCCGAACAAGGCGATCATCTATGAGGAAAGGGCGTGAGCGTATGGCAAAGTATGTGATTATCGGCAATTCCGCCGCGGGCATCGGCTGCGTGGAGGGCATCCGCAGCGTGGACCGCGAAGGGGACATTCTCCTGATCGCCGCCGAGCCGCACCACACCTACGGCCGCCCGCTGATCTCGTATCTGCTCGAGGGCAAAACGGACGAAACGCGGATGAAATACCGCCCGGACAGCTTCTATGCGGACAACGGCGTCGAGACGCGCCTCGGCGTGCGCGCCGTCCGGCTAGACCCCTCCGGAAAGACGGTGGAGCTGGAGGACGGCGCAAAGGTGCCGTATACGCAGCTGCTCGTGGCGACGGGCTCCGTGCCGTTCGTGCCGCCGATGGACGGCCTCGAAACCGTCGAAAAGCGCTTTTCCTTTATGACGCTCGACGACGCGAAGGCGCTCGAAGCGGCGCTGACGCCGGAGAGCCGCGTGCTGATCGTCGGCGCCGGCCTGATCGGCCTGAAATGCGCTGAGGGCATCGCCGCGCGCGTGCGGGAAATCACGGTCGTCGACCTTGCGGACCGCGTTCTGCCGAGCATTCTGGACGAAACCGGCTCGTCGATCGTGCAGGCGCACCTCGAAAAGCAGGGCCTGCGCTTCAGGCTCGGCGATACGGTCGCGTCGTTTGACGGCGGCCGGGCGACGCTGAAAAGCGGCGCGGTCCTCGATTTCGACGTGCTCGTGCTCGCGGTCGGCGTCCGTCCGGAGACGTCGCTCGTCGCGGAGGCGGGCGGCGCGGTGCGCCGCGGCATTGTGACCGAGGATACGGGCCGGACGACGCTGCCGTCGGTGTACGCGGCCGGCGATTGCGCGGAGAGCTACGACATCTCCGCCGGCGTGCACCGCGTCCTCGCGCTTCTGCCGAACGCCTACATGCAGGGGTACTGCGCGGGCGTCAACATGGCCGGCGGCGAAGCGCATTTCGACCAGGCGATCCCGATGAACGCCATCGGCTTCATGGGGCTGCATATCCTCACGGCCGGCACGTACGAGGGCGAAACATATATGGCGCATGAAAACGGAAATTACAAGGTCCTGTTTTATAAGGACGACCTGCTCAAGGGCTATATTTTGATCGGCGATGTGGCGCGGGCCGGCATCTACACCGCGCTGATCCGCAACCGCACGCCGCTCAGCTCCATCGATTTTGAACGGATCTGCGAAAAGCCGCAGCTGATGGCGTTCACGGCGCAGACGCGCCGCGCGCTCCTTTCGAAGCAGCAGTAAGGGGGAAGACAAATGGAACAGAGAACGTATGCGCTCGGCGAGCGCTATATCGGCGCGGGAAAGCGCACGGGGAAGATCGAGCTTTACGAAGTGCCGGGCAACGCGCTCGGCACCTATCTGGACGGTGCGGAGATCGTGCTGCACGCCAACGCGCAGGACGCGACGGGCGACACGATGAACGCCGGCGAAATCACGATTTACGGGAGCACGGGCGACGCGGCCGGCTACGCGATGCGCGGCGGCAGCATCTACGTGCAGGGGGACGCCGGTTACCGGGCGGGCATCCACATGAAGGCGTACGAGGATAAGGTCCCCGTGCTGGTCATCGGCGGCCGCGCCGGCAGCTTCCTCGGCGAGTATCAGGCGGGCGGCGTGATCGTCGTGCTCGGCATCGGCAGCGAGGACCGCCAGCCGGTCGGGAACTTCTGCGGCACGGGCATGCACGGCGGCCGGATCTTCCTGCGCACCGAGCACTTGCCGAAGGACCTGCCGCAGCAGGTGATCGCGGAAAAGGCGAGCGCGCAGGACATGGAGATCGCCGCGCCGCTGATCCGCCGCTACTGCGAAAAATTCGGCGCGGACGCTGCGGCGCTGCTCGGCGACACCTACTATATGCTGCGTCCGAACTCGAAGAACCCATACAAGCAGCTGTATGTGACGAATTGACCGCGCGCGTGTCAATGGACGGCGGATTCTGCCGTAAAACATTGTGCGTTCTGCAGCTTGCCAAGAAAAAAGCGGCTGTGTTATACTTTATAATAAGTTTGGACCGCGTATCTGAGGCGTGAGGAAAGGATGGGGTTCGGCGCATGCGCATGCAGTATACAAAATCAGAGGTTCTGGATTTCATTGAGGAAAACGACGTCAAGTTCATCAAGCTGGCGTTCTGCGACATTTTCGGGTGCCAGAAGGTCATCGCCATCCAGCCCGCCCTGGTGCCGGAGGCGCTGGAAACGGGCATCCCGATCGACGCCTCGCGCATCACGGGCTTCGAGCGCGAGCACGACAGCGAGCTGTTTCTCGTGCCCGATACCTCCACGATGTCGCTGCTGCCGTGGCGCCCCGTGCACGGGCGCGTCGTGCGCTTTTACTGCGACATCCGCCGCGCGGACGGCAGCGGCTTCGACATCGACTGCCGCGGAATTTTGAAAAAAGCAGTTGACATTGCCAAGCTCCATGGTATAATATTTAATTTTGGGGCAAGAAGCGAGTTCTACCTCTTTAAAAATGACGGCGAAGGCAATCCGACGGATGTGCCGTTCGACAACGCCGGCTTTATGGACGCCGCGCCCGAGGACAAGGGCGAGGACGTCCGGCGCGAAATCTGTCTGACGCTGGAGGATATGGGCGTCACGCCGCAGAGCTCCCACCACAGCGGCGGGCCGGGGCAGAACATCATCGAATTCTGCCACAGCTCGGCCGTTCACGCCGCGGACGATGTGATCACCTACAAATCGGTCGTCAAGACCATGGCGGCGCACAACGGTCTGACCGCCTCCTTCGACCCGATCCCGATCCCCGGCAAGGACGGCAACGGCTTCCACATCACGCTGACGCCGATGCTGCGCGAAAAGGACTGCTCGGAGAATTTCCTCGCAGGCATTCTCGCGCATGCGGCGGAGATCACGGCGATCCTGAACCCGACGGCCGATTCCTACAGGCGGCTCGGCGTGTTCGGCGCGCCGGAGTTCGTCTCCTGGTCGGAAAAGAGCCGGCGCTGCTTCGCGTACAAGAAGGCCGGCCAGCCCGCGATCGAGGTCCGTTCGCCGGATTCCACGACGAATCCGTACCTCGCCTATGCGGCGCTGATCTACGCCGGGCTCGACGGCTACCTGAAGCGCACGAAGCTCCCGAAGCCGGACGCCGCGCGCGAAACGAGCGAGAAGCTGCCGAAATCGGCGGAAGAGGCGCTTCAGGTGTTCGAAAAGAGCAGCTTTATCCGCAACGTGTTTCCGGAATACTTCGTCCGCACCTTCATTCAGACGTTTGGGTGCCCGCGGTCGGGCGTGTGAGCGGGGGAAAGCCGATGAAAAACGGTATCACCCAGTTCAGCGTTCTGATCGTGTCCGGCGCGCAGCGGGACGCGGCCTACATCGCCGATATGCTGATGGGCGGCGCGTTCCGGCCCGTCTCCTCCGCGCAGAGCGGCGGCGAGGCGCGGCGGCTCTTCCTGCAGAACAACTACGACCTTGTGATCATCAACACGCCGCTTCCCGATGAATTCGGCTACGCGCTGGCGGAGCACATCACGGAGCAGTCCGCGGCGGGCGTTTTGCTGATCGTCAAGAGCGAGCTGTTCGAGGAAGCCAGCGCCAGAGCGGAGGCCTGCGGCGTGCTCACGCTGCGCCGGCCAGTTTCGCGGCCGCTGTTTTACCAGGCGGTGCGCATGCTCGCCGCGGTGCAGAACCGCTGGCGCAGGATGGACGGCGAAAACCGGAAGCTCCGGGAAAAGATGGAGGAAATCCGCATCGTGGCGCGCGCCAAGTGCATCCTCGTGGAATACCTGCGCATGAGCGAACAGCAGGCGCACCGGTACATCGAGAAGCAGGCGATGGATATGCGAACCTCGAAGCGGAACATCGCCGAGAACATTTTAAAGACATACAACTGATTCCTGCAGGAGTGTGACCCCCATGAACAAGCAAACCCAAAGGGACGGCACGGCCTTTGCGCGCGCGGCGCGCGGCGACAAGCTGCGCGAGGAATGCGGCGTATTCGGCGTCAGTCTCAACGATGCGACGGACTACGCGGAGGCAGCCGGCATCACGTACAACGCACTCCTCGCTTTGCAGCACAGAGGGCAGGAAGGCGCCGGCATCGCCGTTTGCAGCGGCAATGCGATCACCTGCCGAAAGAGCGTGGGCCTCGTCGACGACGTGTTTTCCTCGGAAAGCCTGATGGCCTTTCCGAAAAGCGGCGCGGCGGTCGGGCACGTGCGCTACTCCACGACCGGCGCCAACACAATGCAGAACGTGCAGCCGTTCGTCACGGAATTTCTGACCGGGCGCATTGCGACGGTGCATAACGGCAATGTGACGAACGCGGGCGAGATGCGGGAAAAGCTCGAGCCGTTCGGACTCGATTTTTCCGCGACGAGCGACAGCGAGGTGATTTCTTCGCTGATCGCGTATAAAACGCTGAAGGCGGGCAATCTTCTGGATGGCGCGATGGCGGCGGCGAAGCTGCTGGTCGGCGCGTTTTCCCTCGTGGTGCTTTCCGGCGACGGAAAGCTCGTGGCCCTGCGCGACCCGAACGGCTACCGGCCGCTGTGCATCGGCGAAAACGAGTACGGCATGGCCGTGGCCTCGGAATCCTGCGCGCTGGACAGCTGCGGCTTCCGCTTCGTGCGGGACATCCAGCCCGGCGAGGCGGTGCTGATCGAAAACGGACGCATCCGGCACTGCGAGCTTTACGCTGCGGCGCCGAGAAGAAGCCTCTGCGTTTTTGAATACGTTTACTTTGCGCGCCCGGACTCCGTAATCGACGGGGTCAGCGTCTATGAGGCGCGCCTGAATATGGGCAGGATGCTTGCCCGTGAACACCCGGTCGAGGCGGACCTCGTCTGCGGCGTGCCCAACAGCGGCCTGGAGGCGGCGATGGGCTACGCGCGCGAAAGCGGCATCCGCTACGGCCTGGCCTTTGTGAAAAACAACTATATTGGAAGAAGCTTTATTTTCCCCACGCAGGCGCAGCGCGAAAACGCGGTGCGGCTCAAGCTGAATCCGCTTGCGGCTTCAGTGCGCGGGAAACGCATCGTTCTGGTGGACGATTCCATCGTCCGCGGCACAACGTGCAGAAAGACGATTGCCAGCTTAAGGAACGCAGGCGCGAAAGAGATCCACATGCGCATCTCCTCGCCGCCTTTCATACACACCTGCTATTTCGGCACAGACATCGGCAGCGAAAAGAACCTGATTGCGAACCAGCAATCCGTTGCGGAAATCTGCCGGAGCATCGGTGCGGATTCGCTCGGCTACATCAGCGTGGACGGCCTCATGGAGGCGTGCGCGGGCTGCGGGGTCGAGCTGTGCACCGGCTGCTTTACGGGAGACTACGCCACGAAGGTCTGCTGCGGTGCGAGCGCCTGAGCGGGCAGGAATTATTTCAGGGAAAGAGGAACGAACGTTATGGGCAACAAAGCATATTTGGTACTCGAAAACGGAAAAGTTTTCTGCGGCGAATCTTTCGGCGCGGCCGGTGAGGTAATGGCGGAAGTCGTTTTCACAACCGGCATGACAGGCTACCTCGAAACACTCACCGACAAAAGCTATTTCGGACAGATTGTCGTTCAGACGTTTCCGCTGATCGGCAATTACGGCGTAATTCCCTCCGACTTTGAGGGGAACATCATTGGTCCCCGCGGTTATATTGTAAAAGAATGGTGTCAGTCGCCCTCAAATTTCCGTTCTGAGGGGGATCTTGACACCTTTTTTAAAAAACGGGGTGTGGTCGGCCTCTGCGGCATCGATACGCGGTCGCTGACGAAGATCATCCGCGAAAGCGGCGTCATGAACGGCGTGATCACTGCGGATCCGGAGCACGTCGATTTTGAAAAGCTCCGCGCCTACCGCGTGACGAACGCGGTGGAAAGCACCTCCGTGCAGCAGATCGAGCGCCGGGAGAACCCGAATAAAAAGGTCACGGTCGCGCTCATGGATTACGGCATGAAGGAGAACATCCGCCGCAAGCTCGAAAAGTTCGGCGCGGAGGTCATCCTCTGCCCGTACAACACGACGGCCGAGCAGATCGAGGCGCTGCATGTCGACGGCATCATGCTCTCGAACGGCCCCGGCGACCCGGCGGACAACGTGGAGGTCATCCACAACCTGCAGGAGATCATGAAGCTGAACCTTCCGATCTTCGGCATCTGCCTCGGCCACCAGCTGCTCGCGCTGGCCAACGGCTTCAAGACCGAGAAGCTCAAGTACGGCCACCGCGGCGCAAACCAGCCGGTCAAGAACCTGGAAACCGGCCGCGTTTACATCTCGAGCCAGAACCACGGCTACGCGGTCATGTCCTCAAGCATCGACAATGCGATCGCCGAGGAATACTTCATCAACGTCAACGACAAGACCTGCGAGGGCATCCGGTATAAGAACATCCCCGCATTCTCCGTGCAGTTCCATCCGGAGGCCTGCGGTGGTCCCTGCGATACATCCTTCCTGTTTAACCAGTTCTTCGATATGATGGACAAGCACTGAACCGGTGCGACGCTGCCGGGCATCCGGCATCTGAACGAACGCAGAAGCTTCTGAAATATAGAAAGGAATGTTTACAGCTATGCCACTGAATAAAGATATTAAGAAAGTCCTCGTCATCGGCTCCGGCCCGATCGTCATCGGCCAGGCCGCGGAATTCGACTATGCAGGCACGCAGGCCTGCCGCGCGCTCAAGGCGGACGGCATCGAGATCGTCCTCGTCAACTCGAACCCGGCGACGATCATGACCGACAACGCGATGGCGGACCATATCTATATTGAGCCGCTCACGCTGCCCACGATCAAGCGCATCATCGAAAAGGAAAAGCCGGACAGCATCCTCTCCGGCTTCGGCGGCCAGACCGGCCTCACGCTCTCGATGCAGCTCGCGAAGGAGGGCTTCCTCGAGAAGCACAACGTCCGCCTGCTCGGCGCCTCCCCGGAGACGATCGACAAGGCGGAGGACCGCCAGATCTTCAAGGACACGATGGAGAGCATCAACCAGCCCTGCATCCCCTCGAAGGTCGTCACTACGGTGGAGGACGCGCTGGAATTCGCCGAGGAGATCTCCTACCCGGTCATCATCCGTCCGGCGTTCACGCTCGGCGGCACCGGCGGCGGCATTGTCAACAACCGCGAGGAGATGATGGAAGTCGCGGCGAACGGCCTTGCGCTCTCGCCGATCACGCAGATCCTCGTCGAAAAGAGCATCGCGGGCTGGAAGGAAATCGAATTTGAGGTCATCCGCGACAGCCGCGGCAACGCGATCACGGTCTGCTCGATGGAAAACCTCGACCCGGTCGGCATCCACACCGGCGACAGCATCGTCATCGCGCCGGCGGTCACGCTCTCCGACAAGGAGTACCAGATGCTCCGCACGGCCGCGATCAATATCGTCGACGCGCTCGGCGTCGAGGGCGGCTGCAACTGCCAGTTCGCGCTGCATCCGACGTCGTTCGAGTACGCGGTCATCGAGGTCAACCCCCGTGTGTCGCGCTCCTCGGCGCTCGCGTCGAAGG
>USBH01000068.1 GCA_900552925.1 uncultured Oscillospiraceae bacterium | reverse complement strand
GGCATCATCGAGCGCACGAGCGGCACGATGAACCGCAGCGCGGCCGGCGGCTCGGAGATCCTGCGCATCGTCGTCAACAACTGAAGCCGCGCTTCAGCCTGAAAGGAACCGCAAAGTTATGTCCAAGGAACCCCTGTTTCGGGAAGCCGCCGCAGCGTATGCCTTCGGCGGCAAAATTTTGTCCATCGCCCCGTTCGGCAGCGGACACATCAACGACACCTACCGCGTCGTCTGCCCCGACGGCGCATACATCCTGCAGCGCATCAACGGGTTTGTCTTTCATCACCCGGACGCGATCATGGAAAACATGCTCGGCGTCACGCGCTTTCTCGCCGCAAAGCTCGCGGCGCAGGGCGGGAACCCCGCCCGCGGCACGCTGACCGTCCTCAAGACAGCGGACGGCGCGGATTACTACGTGGACAGCAGCGGCCAGTACTGGCGCGCGACGCTGCACATTCCGGACACCACGGCCTTTGAGACCGCCGACTCCGACGAGATGCTGATGAAGTCCGGCGCGGCGTTCGGCGCTTTCCAGCGCATGCTCGCCGATTACCCGGCGGACACGCTGCACGAGACGATCCCGCATTTTCACGATACGCCCGCGCGCTACCGCCAGCTCGCCGAAACCGCGCTCCGCGACGAAGCGGGTCGCCTGCGCGAGGTCACGGCAGAGCTGCGGTTCGTCAACGACCGCAAGGCGGACTGCGCGGTCCTGATGGATCTGCTCGAAAAGGACCGGCTGCCGCTGCGGGTCACGCACAACGACACGAAGATGAGCAACATCCTGTTCGACCGCCGCACCGGCGCCGCCGTCTGCGTCATCGACCTCGACACGGTCATGCCCGGCCTGACCGCCTTCGATTTCGGCGATTCCATCCGCACAGGCGCTTCGACGGCAGCCGAGGACGAAACCGACCTTTCGAAAGTCCATTTCAGCCTCGACCGCTTCCGGGCGTACACCGCGGGCTTCCTGCGCGAGGCCGGCGGCGCCCTGACCGAAACGGAGATCCGCACACTGCCCGTCGGTGCAAAGCTGATGACGCTCGAGGTCGGCATCCGCTTCCTCGCGGATTACCTCGACGGCGACGTTTACTTCAAAACCGCCTATCCGCAGCACAACCTGGACCGCGCGCGCAACCAGTTCTATCTGGTCGGGGAAATGGAAGCGCATTGGAACGACATGGCGTCGGTCGTCGAAGCGTATCTCTGACCCCGTTCCCGACCCGCTGAGAACAGCTTTCAAAAGCAAAACGAGCCTCCGACAGAAAAACTGCCGGAGGCTTTTTCGTCCTGCACGCCGGTGCGCGCCGATTCGGCCGGTGCCGGTGAAGATGGGACGCGGCTTTTCGGTACGCCGCCCCGTAAACCGATTGCACAGCACGGTAATCTGCGCTTTTGAAGGGTGTGCGCGGGCACGGTCCGAAACGCTCGGAAAACGCAACGAAGCCCAGGGTTGCCCCCGGGCTTCGTTGCTTGAAAAAGGAGATTTATGAAAAAGACTCGTACTCGAAATAAATTAGATCAGCTGCCGGTCGACTCGGAAAGCTCCAGGGTGATGGTCAGCGTGTTGTTGGTGGACGGGCGGTAAACCTCCAGCTCCACCGTATCGCCGGGCTTCTTCTCGTTGATCATCGAGCGGAGCACCGCTTCGCTTTCCAGCGCCGTGCCGTCGATCGACGTGATCACGTCGCCCACCTGCAGGCCGGAAGCCTGTGCTTCAGCGGAGTTCAGCGCGCCGACGTATTCGCCCTGCGGCAGACCGTAGAAGCGGCCCGTCAGGCTGTCGATGAACTGACCGGAGATGCCGAGCATTGCTCTGTCCTTGACATAGCCGTACTCGATCAGGTCGGAGATCACGGGCTGCGCCGTTTCCGCCGGGATCGCAAAGCCGAGGCCCTCATAGCCCGTGGCGCTGATCTTCGCGGAGTTGATGCCGACGACCTGGCCGTACTGGTTGACGAGCGCGCCGCCGGAGTTGCCGGGGTTGATCGCCGCATCGGTCTGGATGTATTCCATCGTGTAGCCGGTCGAGCTGTTCGTGATCGCACGGTTCAGCGCGGAAACGTAACCGATTGTTACGCTGGAGTTGAGCTGATAGCCGCCGGGGTTGCCGATCGCCATCACCTGATCCGCAACGCGCAGATCTTCGGAGGAACCGAACTCAGCCGCCTGCAGACCGGTCGCATCGATCTTGATGACCGCGAGGTCCGTAAGCTCATCGCTGCCGACAAGCTCCGCCTCGTACGTCGTGCCGTCCGAAAGGATGACCTTCAGGGACGTCGCGCCGTCTACGACATGGGCGTTCGTGACGATGTAACCGTCTTCGCTGAAGACGATGCCGGAGCCTTCGCCGGCCGGAGACACCTCGCTGCCCTCCGAATCCGTCTGCATGAAGCCGTACTGCTGCGTGATCTGGTAGTTCTGGATGCAGACGACCGAGGGGATCAGCTTTTCGGCAATGTCCTGCTCGCTCATCGTGGAAACCGAACCGGTCTCCTGCGTCTCGTCGTTCACAACGCGGGAAATCGTAAACGCCGCGTTGCTTCCGCTGGACTCGATGTTGATCACGCCGTTCTGGATCAGCAGCACAAAGGTGCCGAGCGTCGCCGCCGAAACAACCACACAGCACAGGACGACCGCGAGCAGCTTTACGCCGAACGGCGTGCCGCGCTTTTTCTTCGGCGCGGGCTGCGGCGCCATATGCGTCGGAGAATAACCGCCGCTCTGGTACGGCCCGTTCTGGGCGCTCCAGGTGTAGGTCTGCGGCGCGTTCGCGTTGTTCTGCGGGTTCGGATTCGTGCTGTATGTGTTGCCGTATGTGTACGGCGTGCTCCCATTGTTTGCCGACCCGTTTGAATCGGTGTTCTGGACGGAACCAAATCCGTCTTGGAATTTCTCGTGATTATCACTCATGGTTCCTTACTCCTTTCACATAATACCATATTCCGAAGGATTTTTCAACCATTATTTTTTCCCCTTCGGGCTGATTCTATTATCCTGATCTTATGTGAATTTCATGTGAAGCATGTCGGACTTTTTTATGACAATTCCGAGAAAACTGCGGGAAACGGCTTCACAAACCGTTCATACGGCATATTCCGCCCGCTTTTCCGCCTGCGGCCGTGCGCCGGGGGACGTCATTCCGCCGCGCCGCAGACCTTTTCGCCGTTCACAAAAACGGCCTTGACGCCGGAGGACACCGCGTTCCACGGGCCGTCCATCACGACGAAATCCGCGTCCTTGCCGCACTCGATGGAGCCGACGCGGTCCGCGGCGCCGATGTGCTCGGCCGGGCGGATCGTGATGGCGCGCAGCGCGTCGAACGGGTCCATGCCCGCCCGCACGGCCAGCGCGGCGCAGAGCGGCAGATAGCTCTGCGGGATAACCGGCGAATCCGTGATGATCGAGACGCGGCAGCCGGCTTTCGCGAGGATGCCCGGCGTCGTGAAGGTCTTGTTGCGCAGCTCAAATTTGGAGGCGTGCGTCAGCGACGGGCCGACCGCCATCGGGTAATCCTCCTGCGCGAGGTCCTCGGCGATCAGGTGGCCCTCCGTCACATGCTCGAGCGTGAGCCTGACGCCGAATTCCTTCGCGATGCGGATCGCCGTGAAGATGTCGTCCGCGCGGTGCGCGTGCGCCTTCAGCGGCACCTCGCCGTGCAGGACCGGCAGCAGCGCCTCCAGCTTGACGTCGAGCGGCGGGCGCTTTGCGGGGTCGTCCCCGGCCGCCTGCTTCTTCGCGTCGTACTCCTGCGCGCGCATCAGCGCCTCGCGCAGCTTTGCCGCCGTCGACATGCGCGAGTAATTGTTCTTGTCTTTGTAGCAGCGCTTCGGGTTTTCGCCGAACGCGCACTTCATCGCCGCGAACGGCCGGACGATCATGTCGTCCACGCGGTGCCCCGCGGTCTTGATGACCGCGAACTGGCCGCCGAGCACGTTCGCCGAGCCCGGGCCGGTGCAGACCGTCGTGACGCCCGCCTCGAGCGCCTCGCGGAACGTCGGGTCCTGCGGGTAGATGCCGTCGATCGCGCGCAGCTGCGGCGTGAGGATGTCGGTCATCTCGTTGCAGTCGTCGCCCTCAAAGCCGATGCCGCTGCCGTCGAGACCGATGTGGCAGTGCGCTTCGACAAAGCCGGGGTAAATATGCAGCCCCGCCGCGTCGAAAGTCGGGCAGTCTGCCGTGAGGCCCGCGCCGATCTCCGCAATTTTTCCGTCCTTTACGAGAATGTCCGCCGTATACGGCTCGCGGTGCACCGCGTCGAAAATCAGGCCGTTTCGAATCAGAAGCATTCCAGATCACCATACCTTTCCCAAATTTTTCCCGCCGCGGTCGCCGGGCCGTCCGCCCGGGCGCGGGGTTATATCGGTTCTATTATACCAGCCGGGGGCCCCGGCGCGCAAGCCGCATCCGGGCTTTTTGCTTTGCGCGCGTTTAAGGCCGATATTTTTTGCAGCACAAATGCGGAAAGCCGCCGGGCACGCGAGCCGGCGGCTTTCGAGCGGCTTACACCGCGATTTTCGCGCTCTTGAGCGCCTTTTTGATGACGGCCGCCAGCGGCACGGAGATGATGATCGCCAGCACCGCGTTCACGCTGCTCGTCGCAAACTTCGTGATCAGCGCGATGCCCGCCGCCTCCGGCGCGCTGCCCTCGAGCAGCGCCGTGACGAACGACTTCGCCAGATAAAGCACGATATACGTCACGCTGCCGGCGATCGCCGCAACAAAGTAGCGCGGCGTGGAAATCGTGCATTCGCCGAGCATACTGCCGGAAAGCCTGCCGCGGTGGGCGATGATGCCGCACACGAAGGCCAGCAGGAACTTGAAGAGGAACGTAAACGGCGCAGACGCGACGTACGCCGGATTCGTCAGGTCGTACAGCATCGCGCCGATGCCGGAAGCCAGACCGCCGCCGACCGGCCCCATCACGAAGCCCGCCAGCAGGCAGAACACGTTGCCGAGGTGCACGCGGGAAATATCGCCCACCGGCACCGGTATCGGAAAGCTCAGATAGTTGGAGACGAATACGAGCGCGCCGAGCAGGCCCACCGTGACGACCTTGTAAATCGAGCCTCTGTTTTTCATGTTTATACCCCATTTCCTTTGGTTTCCCGGTCTCCGCCGCGCGGAGGCTGCGGCCCTCTGCGCCGGGCCGGCGTCAAAGCCGTTCCCGCCCCGCAGAAGCCGGCGCGCATCGGATGCATGCGCCGCGCCGCCTTTTCGGTTTTGTTCAGTATAGCACGCGCCTGACCTGCTCTCAATATCCAGTTTTTACTTTTTATTTAAGGTCAGATTTTGAAGTTGCAAAAGCCGCCGAAACACGGTATACTGAGAAACGGAAAAAGGCGCTTTGCGCAAACCGCGCCCGTTTTCAGGCCATATCTGCCGAAAGACGGTGCGCCGCACAGTGAAAAAAAACAGGGAAAGAGGTTCCTTATGGCCAAGGTAAAAGCTGTAATTTTCGATATGGACGGCACGGTGGCCGACACGCTCGCGTCGATCGCGGGCTTCGGCAACGCCGCCCTCAAAGCCCACGGATACCCGGAAATCGAGACCGAGCGCTACCGCCAGCTCGTCGGCAACGGCGCGGACGTTCTGATGCGCCGCATGCTGGAGACCGCCAAAGCCGGGCAGCCCTATTCGGAGGACGAGGTGCAGGCGCTGCGCGCCACCTACGACGCGCTGTATGAGAGCGACCCGACGCGCCTTGTCGCGCCGTACCCCGGCATTCCGGCGCTGCTCCGCGCGGTGCGCGAGGCCGGCGTAAAGACCGCCGTGCTTTCGAACAAGCCGGACAACATGACCTGCTTCATTGCGGACGCGCTTTTCCCCGGCCTGTTCGACATCGTGCACGGCCAGCGGACCGGCGTGCCCAAGAAGCCGGACCCGGCCGCCGTGTTTGAGATCTGCGACGCGCTCGGCGTGCAGCCGGCGCAGTGCCTCTACGTCGGCGACAGCGGCGTCGACATGCAGACCGGCGCCAACGCCGGCGTCCCCACGGCGGGCGTCACCTGGGGCTTCCGTGGCGCGGAGGAGCTCCGGCAGAACGGCGCCGACCATCTGGTGGACAGCGCCGAAGCGCTCGGCCGGCTGATCCTGTGAGCGATTCCCCATACGGCAAAAAGAGCGGTGCAGCCGCAAAAGCTGCATCGCTCTTTCTTTATCTGAATCTGGTTTTCATCGGGTTTTATCCGGCAAACTGTTCGGGCACGGCGGGATCACTGGTAAAGGCTGCCCGTATACCAGTCGATCATCCCGGCGGCCAGCGCATCCTCGAATTTCTCGGGCCAGTAGTCCGGCGCGCTGCCGGAAGCATACCAGACGTCCGGGAAAAGCGGGTTTTCGCTCGCCTTGATCTGCGAGGTGTCGACGCTGGCGTCCTCGCCCTCGCGCACCTTCCGGGCCACGACGACGGTGCGGAACTCGTCGTACTCATAGGAGCAGGTGGAGAGCATGATCGTGCTGTCGTTCTCGTTGAGGTCCACGCCGGTATCCACCATGCTGCGCTTCATGACCTCGTAGTAAAACTGCATCTTCTCTTCCGGCGAGGCGAAATCGCCCTGCAGGTAGTTGAAGACCTCGCCCTGCGAGGCGAGCGTATTCGTCTTGAACACCGAGACGATCTTCCAGTCGCCGGCCTCCTTGTACGTGTCGTACTGGATCACCGGCGACGCCTTGACGACCTCGGGGTCGCCGAAGCTGATAAGGCTCCAGAACATGCGCCCGTCCTGCATGCTGTGGCCGTGCAGGAGCTGGTTCTCCGCGCCGACCGGCGACGAAACGTCGAGGAAGATGCTGCCGTACTTTGTGTCCTCGCGCTTATAGTTGCGGTAGAGGTAGTACTCCGGGTCGTCCGCAGGCGGCAAAAGCACCGGCTGGTTGATGTTCGTATTCTCGATGCGCAGCCAGCCGGAAATGTCCGGATTGATCTCCTGCAGCTTCTGGACGGCCTCCACGCGGCGCGTGTTCGCCTCGCTCTGCGTTTCGCCGTCCTCCGTCGGGTTCCCGGCGACGCCGCCGGCCTCCACGAATACCTCCTGGATTTCCTCGGCGTTCTGGTCGGCGATGAACGGGTTGATGACCATTTCCCAAATCAGCACGCCGGCTGAAACCAGAAAAACAGCCGCAAACACGACAATCAGGATCGTCAGCCAGACGCTGCTCTTCCGCCGCGCCGCGGGCGCGGGATCGTCCTCCACCACCTGCACGCGATGGCGCGGATCCGGCATCTGGTTGCTGTTATACTGCTTCATCCGTTTTCCCTTCCTTTCCGCCCGCTGCTTTGCGGGTCAGTCTTCGTCGACCGGCAGGCCGGCCAGATAGCGGCGCACCATGTCGAGCGCCTTGGATGCCGCGCAATGGCGGTGCCATTCGCGCGATTTCATGCGGCCCGCGGGCTGGCGCTTCGCGACCCACGTGTTTTTGCCGTCGCTGAGCGCGATGTACACGAGGCCGACCGGCTTTTCCGCCGTGCCGCCGCCCGGGCCCGCGATGCCGGTGATGCCGACGCCGACGTCCGCGCCGCTCGCGCACACGATGCCCTCGGCCATTGCCCGGGCCGTCTCCTCGCTGACCGCGCCGTGCGCCTCAAGCGTCTCGTGCGGCACGCCGAGCAGGCTTTCCTTCACGCGGTTCGCATAGGTGACGCAGCCCATCTCGAACACGTCGGACGAGCCGGCGATGTCCGTGATGCGCTTTGCGAGCAGACCGCCCGTGCAGGATTCGGCCGTCGCGAGCGTTTTGCCCGCCGCGCGCAGCTTTTCGACGACGAGCGCTTCGAGCGAATCGACGTCGACGCCGTAGACGAAACTGCCGACGCGGCGGCGAATTTCCTCGACGACCGGCGCGCAGAGCGCATCGGCCTCCGCCTGCGTCGCGGCCTTTGCCGTCACGCGGACGAACATCTCGCCCTCCTTCGCGTACGGCGCGGCGGTCGGGTTGCTGTTCTCCGTCAGGTCGGCGATCATCTCCGCCACGGCGGCCTCGCCGCGCCCGTAAACGTGCACGCTGTGCGAGGCGATCACCGCGCTCTGGAACTGCGCGAGATACGGCACGGCGTAGTTGCGCAGCATCGGCTCGAGCTCCGAGGGCGGGCCGGGCAGCATCAAAACGATCTTGCCCGCCGCCGTCCGGAACGCGCAGCCCGGCGCCTGTCTCTTATACACATCTCCGAGCCCACGAGACTGCAGCTAATCTCG
>USBH01000067.1 GCA_900552925.1 uncultured Oscillospiraceae bacterium | reverse complement strand
GGCAGCGTCAGATGTGTATAAGAGACAGGTGGCGTACATGCACTTGTGGCGGCGCCCCTTCTCGAGCACGAGCCGCGTCGGGGAGCCGGGCGTCAGCATGGTGACCGTACCGGCCGGTTCGATTTTGAGGATTTTCTTGCGGCCCGTGTAGGGGGCGTCGTTGTCGTACTCCATATAGGAGATGTATTTGATGCCGTTGCGCTCGCTGTAGTCGCCGAGCGTGTCCACCTGGATCTCGCCGGTTTCCTGCTCGATCGTCTGGCGGCCGATGATTGTGATTTCGTAGTTTTCCTGCATGATGGTTCACCATAAGCCGCAGAGCGGCAAATTTCGTATCCGGTGCGCGGGGGCGTGCCACCGCGCGGGCTGCTTCTTAGTATTTCTCAATGTCGACGCGCTCGACCTGACCGTTGAGGTTCTGGCCGAGCAGCAGGTCCGTGACCTGCCGGAAGCCCTCGGTGATGTCGCTGACGCAGTACCGGTAGTCGGGCGCCTCCGCAGCCTCGCGCAGCAGGTTTTCGCTGCGCAGGATCTCGCGGCAGCCGAGCGCGGCCTCCAGCCCGGAATTGATCAGCGTGACGCCGCTGCCCATCACGCTGCGGATCGTCGCGCTGATGATCGGGTAATGCGTGCAGCCGAGGATCAGCGTGTCGACGCCGCGCTCGCGGATCGGCGCGAGGTAGCGCTGCGCCACGAGCCGCGTGATCTCATCCTGCGGGGAAACGAAGGCGTTTTCAACGAGCGGCACAAAGAGCGGGCAGGCCTGCTCGAAAACCTCGATGTCGGGGTTGATCTGCCGGATCTCCCGGCGGTAGGAGCCGGAAGCGATCGTGGCCGCCGTGCCGATGACGCCGATGCGCCCGTTCCGGGTCTGCTGCACCGCGGTCTGGGCCGTGGGGCGCAGCACGTCGAGGTACGGCACGGGCAGCGCTTCGCCGATGTCGCGCGCCGTGGAGCTGACGGTGCCGCAGGCGGCCAGCACGGCCTTCACGTCGTGCTGCAGAAGGAAGTTCATGTCCTGCTTCGCATAACGGCGGATGGTCTCGCGGCCGCGCGAGCCGTAGGGCACGCGGCCGGTATCGCCGAAGTACAGGATGCGCTCGTTCGGCAGAATGCGCATCAGCTCCTTGACGGCGGTCAGGCCGCCGAGGCCGGAGTCGAATACGCCGATGGGTCTGTTATCCATAGTTATCATTCATTCTTTCTTTTCCGGATTTAAGCCGGGGCGCCGCCCGCCTTGCACGGCTGTGCGGGGAAGCGGGCGCGTCTCCGGGCCGTCCTCACCGCGCGCCGTTCTTTTCCAGCGCGCAGAGGATCAGCTTTTCGAGCAGCGCGCCGTAGGGCAGGCCGCAGGCGTCCCAGAGCTTCGGATACATGCTGATCGAGGTGAAGCCCGGCAGCGTATTGATCTCGTTCAGGATGACCTTTTTATCCTTTTCGGTCACAAAGAAGTCGACGCGCGCAAGGCCGTCGCAGCCGAGCAGGTTGTAAGCCCGCACCGCCGTGCGGCGGATCTCCTCGGCGACCTCGGGGTCGAGCCGGGCCGGGATGTAGAGCTGCGCGACGCCGTTTTTGTACTTGTCGTCGTAGTCGTAGAATTCCGCCGCGGCGCCGATCTCGCCGACGATCGAGGCCTCGCTCTTGCCGCGGTTGCCGAGTACCGCGCACTCGACCTCCTGCCCGACGATGCCTTCCTCGACGACGATCTTCACGTCGTGCTGGGCGGCAAGGCGGATCGCCGCGTCGAGCCCTTCCGGCGAGGAAACCTTCGTGATGCCGACGGAGGAGCCGGCGTTCGCGGGCTTGACAAAGACCGGGAAGTTGAGCCGCGCGCCGATCTTCGTCAGGATCTTTTCGCTGTTTTCCGCATAGCGGTCGATATAAAACCAGAGATAATGCGCCTGCTCGATGTTGGCGCTTGCGAGCAGGGAGTGGGTGACGGCCTTATCCATGCACAGGGCGGAAGCGAGCGTGCCGCAGCCGACATACGGGATGCCGGAGAGCTGGAAAAGGCCCTGAATCGTGCCGTCCTCGCCGTTTTTTCCGTGCAGGACGGGGAACACCACGTCGATCTTGCGGATCGAGCAGGTGCCGTCCGGCTCGAGGACGACGAGGCCCGCCGTGCTGCGGTCCGGCGAAAGAAAAGCGGTGCGGTTTTCCGGGTGTTCGACCCACGTGCCGTCCTCAATCGCGTCGATGCCGCCGGAATAGAGCAGCCAGCGGCCGTCCTTTGTGATGCCGAGCGTCAGAATGTCAAATTTTTCCGTATCCAGATTGCGGAGGATGGAGGAGGAGGACATCAGGGAAATCTCATATTCCGAAGATGCGCCGCCGAAAACCACACACACCGTCTTTTTCACAATGATCACCGTTCCTTGTTGATTTTTTATCGGAGCGCCGCGCTTGCGGTGCGCCCCAAACAAGCCGGCCGAAGCCGGTGCATCTTATTTCTAGGCTGAATCAATTCAGTATAGCATATTCGTATGCGTTTTTCAAGCGCCGATATGCGGTTTGGGCCGCATAAACGGCGGCGTGCGGGAAAGACTAACCGGGACCGCAGCGAGTGCGGCCAATATCAAAACGGAAAGGACCCGATAACGATGAATAAGCTGAAATGCAGCGTAACGACCTGCCGCCACAACCAGAACGAGCTGTGCAGCCTGCAGAAGATTCAGGTGGACGGCCCGGCCGCGATGGAGAGCCGGGAGACGTGCTGCGGCTCCTACGCGGAGCGCACGAAGTCGGCGAGAAACGAGGCGGCCTGCGGCTGCGGCTCCGCAAGCGAGCAGACGGATATCCACTGCAGCGCCGCGCACTGCGCGTACAACGAAAACAAAAAATGCCATGCGGAAAGCGTCAGCGTCGGCTGCTGCTGTTCGGACCCGAGCGTGGTCAGCGAAACCGAATGCTGCACGTTCCAGCCGCGCGCGTAAAACAGAATCTGTCCCTGCCTGCGGGCGGTACGGCCTCAAGCCGCGCCGCCCGTTTGTTTATTCTCTGGAGCCCGACAATTCAAAAATCAATGAAGATGTCGATTTGAAACACAATGAAGATGTCGATTTAAAACAATTTTGTTGCGGCTTACAGATGAAAAGTGTATACTGTATGTAAAATAAGTCGACAGGAGGACCCCATGAGCACGGCGAGATTGATCCATATACTTTCCATATTGCAGCAGAAAACCAATGCGGAAAAGGCTCTGACTCTGCATGAGATCCACAGCCAATTGCTGCGTCTGTATCCGGAAGAATATTGTTCCGAACAGCGGGTGCGGTATGACCTTTCCGTACTGAAAGGTTTAAGCAGTGTGGGCGCACTTTCCGTTCGGGTGGAATCAGAGGCCGGGGCGCACAACCAGCTTCGCTATAAAGCTTATCATCCCGGGTTTGGCCTGAACGAAGCCCGGATGGTTTTTGATTCGATTTCCATCAGCCGATTTTTAAGCCTGCAGCAAAAGAATACGTTGATTTCCCAGCTCGAAGGGTATCTTTCCGATCAGGAGGTGCGGCAGCTCCGCCAGCGGGTACAGACGCGGGACTGTCTGATGCAAAACGAGAAGCTGCCGCAGACCTTGCTGATGCTTTATCGGGCGCTGGATGTCCGCCGCTGTCTCGATTTTACCTACTGCAAATTTGATCTTGACGGGCGCCAGAAACCGGTCAAGCAGTACCATCGGATCCTGCCGCTGATGGTCATCTGGGAAAAGGAGCACTACTATCTGGTGGCGCTGAATCCTGACCATCCCGAAGACGACCAGCAGAGAAACTACCGTGTGGACCGCATGACGAATCTTTCCCTGTCGGTCAAGTTTTGGCGCAAGGTTCCATCCGTTCCGCTGCGCTACGGGCAGTTCGATATGTTTCCGGCCAAAGAAAAATGCCGGGTGACCTTCCGGCTGCACCGCGACCTGCTGGACTTGGCGTTCGAGACTTTCGGCACGAATATTCGGCCCGTGGTCGATCGGGAGAAAGACGACTGGATTCGCTTTACAGCCGAGGCCGAGCTCTCCACCGGCTTTGAACGGTGGGTGCTGGGACAGGCGGACAAAATCGAAGTGCTGGACCCGCCGGCCGTGCGCCTCCGCCTGCGCAGGCTTCTACAGAATTTATGTGACTACTACCGCGATTGAGCGGTAGTTTTTTTATGCGATTTATCTTAGATTATCATTTTATGAAAATCTAAACCGATATAATATAAGAGCAATAAATCCATATTCCACCCGGATTAGAGCAAGGAGGTAGTGTGAAAAATACTTTTTCACACACGATTTGTGCCTTTGCCGCAACGAGCAAAGCGGCTTCGCCGACCGGCACAAAAAAATAATAAGGAATGATGAATAATATGCAAAAGGAACTGCTGGAATATTTCCAGAGCACGCGCATCGGGCCGGGCCTGCTGCTGGCTGAAGCGCCCACAGGTTATGGAAAGACCTATCAATCTGTACAGGCGATTTACGCCTACCTCAAGCAGGGCGGGAGCAGCCGTATTCTGTTTGTCACGCCGCTTTTGAAAAACCTGCCCGTGGACGATCTGCGCCGGGCCTATGAGCAGGACGGGCGCGGACCCATGTTCGAGCGGGAAGTGCTGGTGCTGCGGTCCACAGTCGACACCGTGCTGGATGCACTGGAGGATCTGAGGGTACCGAGTCAATTTCAAACGAAGGCCTATTATGCGCTGGAAGCCGCCTGCCGAAAATACAGGCGTTATCACGCCCAGAAAGGCGATGCCGCCGCGGAGCTGGCCAAAGAACTGTATGAGTCGATCCGCACGGATCTGGAGCCTGCATTTCGCCGTGAGTTGGAAGCCGGTCTGCGCAAAGCGTTTCCCGGCGGTCCGGAGAAGCGGCGGGAAGCCATCCGTCAACAGGCGCGCTACCGATGGATCGCCGCACTTTATCCGGCGGTTTTCTGGCAGGATTACAAGGTGCTGTTGTTTTCCGTCAAAAAATTGATGACCCGGAATGTTCCGGTGGTGGAGCCCAGTTTTGACTGTCTGTCCGATCGGATGCTGAAAAACGCCATCCTCTGCATCGACGAGTTTGACGCTTCCCGCGCAGCGATTCTGGAAAGCCTGATCGAAAAATCGCTGGAATTGCGGGCGGACTACATGCAGCTGTTTCTTCAGGTTTACAAGGGCATTCAGATGCACCAGGCCAGCCGCGAGCTGACTGCGCTGCGCGACCGGTACGAAGCGGGCCGCACACTGACCTGGCAGGAACTGCTGGAGCAGGCCGAGAAGATTTATCAGGATGGCGCGTTGCGCTACAGCATGAAAACCGTGGGGCGCGGCATCGATCGGGGCCGGAACTTTTTGTTCCACGATACCTCTTATCTGACGGTGCTGGACGACAAAAGGACCCATATCCGCGCCGTATGCAATGATGAGCAGGCGCAGGTACAGATCCATTTTGACACGCCGGAGGAATATCAGGCGCACAAAGAAGAGGCGCGCCTCGTTTTGCAGACGCTTCTGCGGCGCATCCATGTATTTTTGCTGCGGTTCCAGCGGTATGTCTACGGTTGGGCCGACGCCTTTGCCCGGCAGGTCAATGCGGGCAGGCAGCCGGAGGAAGATCGATATCAGGTGACGGCCGCAGCAGAAAGCATCTTCCGGGAATACGGCTTGAGTCCTGATCAGGTTCGTCTGATGACAGATGGTCTGGAAGAGCGTGTGGGGATGCCGCGCGATTCGGTGGCGCCGGACCTTTCCTTCTATGAAAACGGGTTTCGGCTGTTTGAGTTCATTGACGATGACCGTCACCGCACACAGACGCGGCTGCAATATCTGCAGCTGCAGAGTACCCCCGAAAAGATAATGCTCTACCTCTGCCGCCGGATTAAGGTGGTGGGACTGTCCGCCACCGCCTGTCTGCGCACCGTACTAGGAAATTATGACCTGCGGTATCTGCGTGAACAGCTGGGTGACAGCTACCGCACGCTCTTGGCCGATACGCAGAACGCCATCCGCCGCGAGATGGAAGCGCTCTGGGCGCCTTATCGGGACGGGAAAATCCGGGTTTCTCTGGAGGTTGTGGACCGGCAGCCAATGCCGCAGCTGGAACAGCTGGAAGCAATCTTTGGCTCCCGCCCTAAGGCGCAGCTGTATGGACAGCGGCTTGCCTGCTTAGGCGCACAGCAGTATGAGGTAGAGCGCTATTGCAACCTGTTCGCTGTAATGAAGGCTTTCTGGCAGCACAGCGAGATCCAGTCCTTTCTCTGCCTGAACCAGCTGCTGCCCGCCCCGGGGAAAATTGCGCTGGATGAGGAGCTGCTGCGTGACGCGCTGGAAGATCTGCGCTGCCGATTCGCCCCCGACGGGCAGGGCGAACTGTTGGTGCTGCGCAGCGGGGACCGCTTTGAGGAGAACAAGGCTGATCTGCTGCAAAACTTGAGCAAAGGAGAACGCCGGATGATCTTTTCCAGTTACCAGACCCTTGGCGCCGGACAGAATCTGCAGTATCCCGTTCGGGACCGCACAGGTCTTGTTCCGCTGGGGAGCGGCGAAAACCGCACCGACAGCCGTTCGGCCTGTAAGGACGTCGACGCCTTGTATCTGGGAGACATCACCCATGTGAGCGTCAATATCAGGGATGCCGAAAACTGGCAGGGGAAGGACCTGATGCAGTATTGCTTTCAGGCGGAATGCCTCTATCAAAACGATGAGATCTCCTACAGCATTCTGCAAGGGCTGCTGAAAAACGGCATCGGTGTTTTTTCCGGCAGAAAGGAAATAAAGGCAGAGGCTCAGGCGCATATCCAGCGATGTCCGAGCTTTTCCGGCCGGGTCACACGGGATGTGGTGCAGGCAGTGGGGCGGATGAACCGCACGTTTCTCAAAAGGCCGACGGTCTATCTGTTCACGACCACCAGGGTGCTGAAAAAGCTCGATGCCGAATGTCTGGCGGGACGGCTGCTTTCTCCGGAAATGCAGGCGCTGGCCCAGGCGGGACGTGCTCTGCAGGCGGCGGGACAGCCGACCGATACGGCCCATCTGGAAGCGGAACGGGTGGCTGCGCGCGGCAACGCCTATCTGATGCGGATGCTCAGTGTGCCCTGGACGGCTGAGAGCATGTCTTTGTGGAAGCAGCTGCGCCGGACAGTGCTTTGCCACCCCAGAGCCGAAGCGGCGCTGCGTCAGACGGATCCTGTTGTCCGCACGTATTATTTGCCTCTTTCGCCCGGCCAATCCCGGTACTTCTACGCCCAGAAGGGCGATTTTTCCGAGGTGCGGCTGGCCCCCGGGGCCGATAAGGAAGCCTTTGCCGCTGCGCTGCGCAAAGAGCACTTTTCTGCCGGGCCGACGGAAGTAAGCGCCGAGGAAGCGAGACTGCCCGTTCTGCTTCGCTACCCCGGTCTGCGCGCCCACTTCGAAGCAGAGGGGTGGGCCACCGAATTTGGCGACGGGCCTTATATGCTGAGTCCCGTTCTTTTCCAGAATGTTTACAAGGGCGCTCTCGGTGAGGTGGTCGGCGCTTACATTCTGCGGCAGGAATTGGGCCTTTGCCTGCGGGACATCGAAGACCCTGCCTGCTTCGAGTGCTTTGACTTTGCCGGTCCTGACGGGACATGGTTTGATTTTAAGCACTGGAAGAGCAGTACCCGCCAGGACGAAGATGCCGTGCGCCGCAAAACGCTGGCCAAGCTGGACGCGGTGGGCGGACGACGGGCGTTTCTGATCAATCTGATCGCGGAGCCATCATTTGCCCCGGCCTGTACGGCGGATGACCGGCTGGTGGAGCTGCCGGGCCTGCTGCTGCCGGACGGCACGGTGAACCGGCAGGCAATGCAATATTTAGGGAGGTGGTTGTGATGATTCCGACCAATCAACTGCAAATAACCTTTGACCATGAAGCCATCGCAAACGATTTTGTGATCCTGGAAGCCAAACGGGATAGCGGCGATTACCGCAACAGCCTGGTGCCGGACCTCGCCCTGCAGGTCGGATGCGCTCTGGCGGTGGTGTATACATACGGCGACTGCTGCTACATTCTGTATGACCGGAAAAAAGCCGACCGGAGCCGGCTGAAAGCGGCGTTGGAAGGTGAAGCGGACGACATCCGGCTGCGGGAAGTTCCTTCCATTGCGTTTGTCCCCAAACACGCCTATCTGCTGGCGCAGCTGCTTTGTAACGCCCTGCCGGCTTTGAGCGCCGACGGGAAGATGTACCATAACCTGACCGGCAAGCTCTACCGCTGGGATTCCTCGTGGCGCCGCGGCCGGAGAGAGGTGCCGTACTGCTTGTGGGCCCTGCGGATTCAACTGACCTGGGACAACTGCGTCAAGCTTTCCGTGGTGACATTCCGCCCGGCCGACCGCAAGAAAATCAAGCGGGGTGAAGCGCAGTATCTCTTCGACAAGCAGAGCGGCTGCCTGCGCCGTCTCGTGC